>JBFLZR010000005.1:157500-344084 GCA_040756055.1 Candidatus Zixiibacteriota bacterium | reverse complement strand
GAAAACTCAAAAAAGTCGCTCTGGCGGCCTGCATGAGGAAAATGCTGAACATAATCAGAGCTATGCTCATAAAAAGAGAAAGGTTCAATCCACAATATCAACCATTGACATAAAAGACGGTATCTACCGGGACTGATAACCCATTCCAGAGTTTAGAGGTTGCGGTCCATCGTATCAAGATGTTGATCTACTGTCTCGGCAAACCTGAACAGTCGCGCCCTATAACCTTCTATTTGTTGGCGAGTGATGTTGGGGGTCCCGTCGCTGTGGAGAATGTTGTTGCGATATCCGGTCAACGCATTGACATCAGATGATACCACATAGGTGGGTTGACTGCTGACCTGAGCAAGGGTCTCCTGATCATCAGAAATCTTGCAGGTTTCAAACACATCGTCTACACCTATTCTCTGAAATAGTCTACGAACTTCTGCCTCTCCGTGCTTTCCATAAGAGAAGGAACTGTCGACTTTGATGTTTTTCAGGACGGAACCATCGTGCCAGAGCAGTGAGAGGTCTTTCATCACAGGAAAGACCTTTTCTCCCTTGCAATGCTTCAGAGCTGCAAGAAGCTCGTCGTTGAGCAATCGGCGAGTGGCATGAAGGCGAACCGGATCAGGTATTTGCTCACACTTCAATCCACGGGATGACAGTCTAAAACAGAATTCTTCCACAATATGCTCAAAGAACGCCTCCACCTTTGCCACCAACAGAAGGATAGCTCCCTTGTTGAAAGCGTCCTGAACATCCGGGTTCTTGCTATTGGATGCCGACTCGCGAATTAGAATGTCCACTTCGGTCAATGCCTTTGAAAATTCAAGGGTTGCGTCAAATGTAGGCATGGACTTAATCCTTGAGCTCACCTAGGGCCGCATGCCAAGTGTTGAGTCGCAATTCCAGTTTCTTTGTGTCCGAAGTACCGTAGATCAAAGCATCATTGAATCCTGATGCTTCCATGGGCAGGTTTCGATACAGAGCGGTGACTTCGGACTTCTTGTTACTCAGAAAGTTCGCGTCGTGGTTTGCAAACGCGACCATGATGGCATCCATCAGGGCTCGGTTCAAGCGGGTGTCAATCGTGCCGTCCTCGGGTTTAAAGCGTCGGAATGATGGCGGTGGAATGATTGCGACAACCTTGTCAATTGTGTCTCTGAAGGTGCTTGAGAAATGCCGGAGCGTATCGGCTTCGGCGTGTTGGTGTTTCAGCATGAATCTGTTTAGAAACGTTTTCATTTTGTTGGGATAAGCTGTAACCTTTCCTTCACTGGGGGAGTATGAGCTCTGCAGGGCAAGAAAGCGCAGTATTAGTTCGGTGTCATAGTAGCGTTTGTGCGGTTTCTCGATCCCAATAGCCTTCAAGAAAGGTGGGTACTCGCGAAGCTCCTTTAGCAGATTGCAGAATTCACCTCGATACATGCAGTTTCGAAGTTCCTGTTCATTCAACGATACTGCGCCCCTATTAAGTCGCTGGAAAATGTCATATTTAATTTCGGGATGCGATTCTGCTTTGATTACGATAACGCGAAGGATGCCGTTCTTTAGCAAGCGCCTAGCTTTGGGGTTGAGATTACTAAATTGGGTCTTATTCAAGTCGTCCAAGATCTCCAGGTTGCGGAGCTTGTACTCATTATCAAAATACCGGCGAAGAGAGTTGAGACGCTGGAGACCATCCACAATTACCCATTTGCCGTCGTCATCTTCTGCCACATAAATTACCGGAATCGGAACATTCAGAAGAACCGATTCGACCAAAAGCGACGCGCGCTTATTGTCCCATATGTAGTTTCGCTGATAGTCGGGATCTAGAACGAGATCCTGACTTCTAATCATGTCGACAAGATCACTCACGGCTTTGTCATAGGCCTGAGTTCTCAACTTTCGAACTTCCTTTGGTATCTCTTCACCATCCTGGATCGAATCGTCGGGAAGGTCTTCAAACTCCAATGTCTCGGGGTCTCGTTCTATATCTGACACGCCGACTTCCTTTCTGTCCCCAACTCAAGTTAGGCTGGTCTGCTTCAGAAGCAGGGTTCTCACTATCTTCTCTCTAAGAGTGTGTTCGGCTATTTTGTTTTTGTTCTCCCGCTTATTGACCGCTCCCCTGTGAGTCTGATCGCTGATGATTGGTCGTTGCTGATAAGCGATAAGGGAAGATAAGTAAACTGGGCCGTGATGTCAACTTTTTAGCCGTCAGGTCACAATTCCGCAGGCGGAATCAGGACGTGACGTAACTTGGAAGGAAATAGGTGTAGGGGCAGACGGGGGCACGCCATCGGCGCACGGGGATGCATCTGCCGCCCACAGAGCACATTGCTTGCCGCCCACAGGGCACATTGTCTAGCGCCGTAGCCCGCTGTTTTTTTTTGTTGCCAGAAATTCAACAAGATGCGTAGTTTTGTCGGAAATGGGAAACAAGGGGGCTGACGCGAAATGGATAAAAAGGCCACTAAAACTATCTTATTGGCGGTTGCCGTCGGGGCAGCATACGGGCTTTTATACCCATTCATAACCGACGCTGTCGGCCTTCAGGATACCGACCACATGACAACCGTTCTGCCGATATCGGTCGCGGTCGGCGCACTCTGCGGTTTGGTGGTTGGGTGGCTGTGGAACTACTTCCGGAGCCGCAAGACCACTCACGGCTGGTAGTGGCTCGGGGATATCATTTACATCTCAATTCAGTACGGGCAGATGAGGATCCCGCGAAGCGCGGGACCGCGCACAGTCTGCCACCCATGGGCAGATGAGGATCCCGCGAGGCGCGGGACCGCGCACAAAACTCGGTACGGGCAGATGAGGATATCTGCCGCGCACAAACAAAGTTTGAGTCTGCCACCCACCAGCCATCAGTGACCTCGGACGAGGAATCCGGCTTACCTCTTTACAATCAATCCGAAAAATAGTATATTCGAATCTCACAGGCTCTGCGATTCTGTTTATCGGTTGGATAACAATGCTTTATAGGGGATATTCTTGAAAAAGAAGATTCGGATCGGTAATGCCGGAGGATACTGGGGCGACGATCTATCGGCTTTGAAACGTCAGCTTACCGGCGGCCCGCTGGATTATATCACCATGGATTTTCTGGCGGAAATCACCATGTCGATTCTTCAGCGCCAGAGAAAACAGAATCCCGATTTGGGCTATGCGGTCGATTTTCTTGAGCAACTCGATGACTGCCTTCACCTGATAGTCTCCAAAAAAGTCAAAGTAATCGCCAGCGCCGGGGGCATTAACCCCATTGGCATGGGCCGCAAGATTATCGAAATGGCTCAGAAGAAAAAGCTGAATCTCAAGGTGGGGATAGTCTATGGTGATGACATCGTAAATCATTTGTATGAATTGACTGCGGCGGGGGAGAGATTTACGAACATGGAGACCGGGGAGGATTTTTTCAAGGTTCGCCCGAGGATAACATCGGCCAACATCTATCTCGGCGCGGAGCCGGTCGTGAAAGCGCTTGAAGCGGGGTGTCAGATAATAGTCACGGGTCGGGTGACAGATACGGGGCTTACGCTGGCGCCGATGATTCACGAGTTTGGCTGGGCGATGGATGACTGGGATAAGATGGCGGCCGGTATAATTGCCGGGCACGTTATCGAATGCGGCGCGCAGGCATCGGGCGGCAATATCACCGACTGGGACGAAATCAAGAGCTTCCACAACATTGGATACCCGATTATCGAAATGGAAAATTCGGGGGAATTTGTGGTGACCAAGCACAAAAGCACCGGCGGCTTGATTTCGGAGAAGACTATCAAGGAGCAACTGGTTTATGAGATGGGGGATCCATCGAACTATATCAGCCCCGATGGTGTAGCGCGGTTTGACACGATTCAGCTCAAAACTGAAGGCGTCAACCGGGTGCGAGTGTTCGGAATCAAGGGAAAGCCCGAGCCGGATCATTTGAAGGTGTCGATGTCGTTTGAGGACGGATGGAAATCGAACGGAGCGGTTTTGGTGTCAGGTCCTGAGACTGAGAAGAAAGCTAAGATTATCGCGGATATATTCTGGAAGAAGCTCAGGCACAAGTACGAGGCGACGCGGACGGATATGCTGGGGGCGGGGTCGATCTGGCCGGATGCGTTGAGGAAGTGTGAATCCAACGAGATACTTCTCAGGTTCGCGGTGCGCGATCGTGAACTGAAGAAAGTAAAAGACTTCGGCAAAGCCCTTTCGACGCTGATTTTGTCGGGTCCGGCCGGGATGGCTGTTACGACAGGTGGCAGGCCGAAACCATCGCTCGTAGTAGCCTATTGGCCGGCGCTGATGCATCGCAGCCGGGTCAAGGCGAAGGTTCTTGTAATAGACACGAAAGGGGACGAGGATTTCCACGAGATATCGTTTCCAATCAGGGTGCGTTCGATAATGCCGGAAAATGACGCCGATCACAAATCCGGGGTGAAGGCAAGGAAGTACACCGGCAAGAGCCAGAGAGTCAAACTTCAGGAGATAGCCTACGCGCGAAGCGGTGATAAGGGGGACACGTGTAACATAGGTGTCCTGGCGCGGTCACCGGAGATTTACGGCTGGCTGGTGGAGAACTTGACGGCGGCCGAGGTGAAGAGTTTCTTTAAGGGGATAACTTTCGGGAAGGTGAGTCGCTATGAGCTGGATAATCTCCATGGCTTGAATTTTCTTCTGGAGGAAACACTTGGCGGCGGGGGCACGAAGTCGCTTATGATAGACCCGCAGGGAAAAACACTGGCGCAGGCGCTTTTGCAGATGCAAGTGGATGTGCCGTCATCGATATTGAAAAATAAACCTTCAAAGAGATAAACGCATGTACCGAATTGAATCCAAGGTTGATACGAAATCAGCGACCTACAAAAACAACTACGAGAAAAACAAGGCGCAGCATCTGACGTTCAAAGAACGTCTTGAAAAGGTCAAACTGGGTGGTCCGGAGCGTTCACGGCAACGTCACACAGACCGCGGCAAGCTTCTTCCGCGCGACCGGCTGGCGAAACTTCTCGACCGCAATACTCCGTTTCTGGAACTGAGTCCTCTGGCGGCCTATGATATGTACGACAACGACGCCCCTGCGGCGGGGATTATTACCGGGGTTGGCGTGGTTCACGGCCGTGAGGTGATGGTTATAGTCAATGATGCGACGGTCAAGGGCGGAACGTACTTCCCGATGACCATTCTCAAGCACGCGCGGGCGCAGGAGATCGCCGAGACGAATCACCTTCCATGCATATCGCTGGTGGATTCGGGCGGGATATTCTTGCCGCTTCAGTCGGGGACATTTCCAGATAAGGATCATTTCGGACGGATTTTTTACAATATGGCGCGGATGTCGATGAAGGGGATACCGCAGATTTCGGCTGTTATGGGTTCGTGTACGGCGGGAGGGGCGTATTTACCGGCGATGTCGGACGAGACGATTATCGTTCGCAAGCAGGGAACGATTTTTATCGGCGGGCCGCCGCTGGTCAAAGCGGCCACCGGTGAGGTTGTTACGGCCGAGGAATTGGGCGGCGCCGATGTTCACTGCCGGACATCGGGAGTCAGCGACCATTACGCCCAGAACGATGAGCACGCGATCGCGATTACGCGCAATATTGTTGAGAATCTGAATCGCACGCCCTATACGGAGATAGACAGGTCGGAGCCGGAAGATCCTTATTATGATCCGGAGGAACTTTACGGGACGGTATCAAATGATATTCGCAAGGCTTTCGATATTCACGAGGTGATTGCGCGTATTGTTGACGGTTCGAGGTTCCATGAGTTCAAAGAGCTTTATGGCAGCACGCTGGTGTGCGGGTTTGCGCGGATAATGGGTTACCCGGTGGGTATCCTGGGCAACAACGGAGTGCTGTTCTCGGAATCATCGCTCAAGGGCGCGCACTTTATCGAGCTTTGTACGATTCGCAAGATTCCGCTGATATTCCTTCAGAACATATCCGGCTTTATTGTCGGCCGTCAGTACGAGGCCGGGGGTATTGCCCGCGATGGCGCTAAACTGGTTCATGCGGTGGCGAATGCCGATGTGCCGAAGTTCACGGTGGTGGTTGGTGGTTCTTATGGAGCCGGCAACTATGCCATGTGCGGGCGCGGCTATTTCCCTCGTCTGATGTGGATGTGGCCAAATGCGAAAATTTGCGTCATGGGTGGTGAGCAGGCAGCCGATGTTCTTGCCCAGGTCAAGATCGAGCAGCTTCAGAAGGAAGGCAAGAAGCTTACCGCAAAAGAAATTAAGGCTATCAGACAACCGATTATTGACAAGTACGAAGGTGAATCGACGCCGTATTATTCGGGTGCGCGTCTGTGGGATGACGGTATTATCGGTATGACCGAGACTCGCCAGATGCTGGCGCTTGGGATATCGATGTCGCTGAACGCGGCGATACCGGATCAGAAATATGGCGTGTTTAGAATGTAAGTTCGGCCGTACTGAGAGAGGTCTATGAGTTATACGACAATAAATTACGAGAAGCGGGATCGAGTCGGGCTTGTTACTTTCAACCGGCCTGAGATCCACAACGCGTTTAATTCGACGCTTATTCGCGAGATGCTTCGGCTTTTCGACGAGATCGGCAAGGATGATAAGCTCCGGCTGGTGGTCATTACCGGCGAGGGGAAATCGTTCTGCGCCGGCGCGGACTTGAATTGGATGCGTTCGGTGATTACGCAGTCGTTCGAGGAGAACCTGGCGGAGTCGAATGAACTGGCAGATCTGTTCTACAAGATATACGCTTTCAAGCGTCCGGTAATAGGCAAGATAAACGGCGCCGCCATAGGTGGCGGGACCGGTTTCGTGGCGGTGTGTGATATCGCCATCGCGGCGCGCTCGGCGAAGTTCTCTTTTTCGGAAGTGAAAATCGGGGTGGTGCCGGCGTGTATCGGGCCGTACGTCATTAAGAAGATGGGGGAGGGAAAGGCGCGCGAACTGTTTATTACCGGTGAAAGAATGAACGCTGAGAGGGCGTTTGAAGTCGGGCTGGTAAATAAGGTGGTCGATGATGATCAGCTTGACGCGGAGGTCGACGCTCTTGTCAAATTCGTGTTGTCATCGGGGCCGGAAGCGGTGGCTATGGCCAAGAAGCTGGTCAGTGAGGTTCCGGGAATGATGCCTGATAAGTTCAAGCCTTATACGGCGGAGATGATAGCGCGCCTTCGCGTGTCCGACGAGGGGCAGGAAGGTATGGACGCGTTTCTCAATAAGCGGCCGCCAAAGTGGGCAAAGGAGTAACGGGAATACATCTATGAAGCAAGCGAACGAAAAACTGTTTAAGAAGATACTTGTGGCCAACCGTGGCGAGATCGCGATCAGGGTGATTAATGCCTGCCGTACGCTGGGGATACCGTCGGTAGCGGTTTACTCGGATGCCGATGTGAAGGCGAGGCATCGGATGATGGCCGATGAGTCGGTGTATATCGGTCCGCCGCCGCCGCGTGAGTCATATCTCGATATCGGAAAGATCGTGCAGGCGGCAAAAGAAGTGGGGGCCGACGCAATTCATCCCGGGTACGGATTTCTTGCGGAAAACCCGCTGTTTGCCGAGAGGTGTGAGAAAGAGGGGATAGTGTTTATCGGGCCGACAGCTGACGCTATCCGGCTTCTGGGCAACAAGGTTGAGTCGCGGGTTAAGATGGCTGATGCCGGCGTGCCGCTGATACCGGGCATGAAAACATCGGCGTCTGATATAAAAGTGTACGAGAAAGCGGCATCCGAGGCGGGCTACCCGGTGATGATTAAGGCGGCGGCCGGTGGCGGCGGAAAGGGTATGAGAGTTGTAGCGTCGCCGAAAGAACTTCCCGACGCCCTTGAGGCGGCTCGCCGGGAGGCGAAAAACGCCTTTGACGATGATACGGTTTATCTGGAGAAGTACATCGTTAATCCGCGCCATGTGGAATTTCAGGTGCTGGCGGATCACCACGGCAACACCGTTCATGTTTTCGAGAGAGAGTGTTCGATTCAAAGGCGCCATCAGAAGATTGTCGAAGAGACGCCATCGGTAGCGCTCAATGATGAACTTCGTGCCCGTATGGGTGCGGATGCGGTCAGGGTAGCTCAGGCGGCAGGTTACAGAAACGCCGGTACGGTGGAATTTCTGTTGGATGCCACCGGGCATTATTATTTTCTGGAGATGAACACGCGCATCCAGGTGGAGCATCCGGTGACGGAGCTTGTTACGGGAACGGACCTTGTGCTGGAGCAGATCAGGATCGCGGCCGGTAAACCACTCAGCGAGCAATTTAAGGCATTGACGCAAAGAGGACACGCTATCGAGTGTCGTATTTACGCTGAGGACGGGGAGAACGGGTTTATGCCTTCGACAGGCACAGTTCTTCTGTACAGTGAGCCAACCGGGCCGGGTATTCGAGTGGATTCGGGCATCAGGCAGGGCAGTGAGATTACTATTGATTACGATCCCATCATGGCCAAGCTGATAGTGCATGCCCCGGACAGAAATACGGCTATCAAGAAGATGGTCGATGCTTTGAATAACTATAAGATTCTTGGTGTGAAGACATCGAAAAAGTTCATGATCGATGTGCTGGAGCATCCTGAGTTCATAGCCGGCAACACCTACACTGATTTCATTGAGAAGCACATGAAGGAGCGTTCGATGGATAGTGACCTGTTCAAGGCGTTGGCGGTTGGCGCCGCTACGGCGGCGACAGTGAATTCATCGAAAGCAAGCGGCAAAGGAGGATTCAGGGGAGTCCAGAAGGCGCCCACGCCGTGGCAGACTCTTGGCAGCCTGCAGATAGGAGATTCGATCCATGAATAGCCATGAGTTTCTGCTGGACGGGGAGAAGGTTACCGCTTCGTTCGAGAAAAAAGGTGATACGATAAGAATTGTCACGGGTGAGCGGGAGTTCGAGTTTTTGCCGGCCGGCAATAACCTGTACACGGTTACGGTTAACGGGCACACTTTTCACGCGGCCGCGATCTTTCACAAAGGGGTCTGCTATATCGACGTGGATTCGGTGCTGGCGGAGATTCATGAATCATCGGAAGACGGTTTCGCCGGAAGCGGCGGAGCCGGCCACGCGGGCGAAAAGGATAAGATTTTCGCGCCGATGCCGGGTAAGATTGTCAAGGTGATGGTCAAGGTTGGCGATGAGGTGGAGGAGAAGCAGCCGATGGTTATCGTGGAGGCGATGAAGATGGAAAACCAGGTCAACAGCAAGGCGAAGGGGACGGTGAAGGCTGTCAATTTCGCGGCGGGCGACCAGGTTGATACTGAGACGCCAATAATAGAGCTGGACCTGATTGAATAGTCATTATTGACGATAGGCCATAATAAAAAAAGCCGGAGTAGTCGCTCCGGCCTTTTTTTTGATCATTTGACATCGTCAGATTTTTAATCCAAGCGAGACCGGGACAAGCGACAGATCGCCGCCGTCCTGTTTGATATTCAGATACCTGGCCTGAACGAATACGTTGAATATTTTCAGCATCTTAAATTCTATCCCGCCGCCGATGTTGAGGTAGAGGTCGGTCTGGCTGTCATAGTCCTGTATGGCTATCTCGAAGGCCGTTTCTAAGTCGCTTTCGGATTGGCGGGCAAGGCCGAGTCCGGCGAAGATAAAGGGTCTTATCGGGGCCGTGGGGACGTTGGTGCCAAGACGGGCATCGACTCCGAACATAAGGATGCGCCGGGTTCCGCCGCTGAGGTCGGTGATTTCGGTGCGGAATTCATCGAAATCTTTTGCGAACGATTGATACTCGATTTTCCCGACGAACTGGATCAGCGGAATCATGTGGAAGCCGATACCGCCGAAAAGATGGTAGCCTTCTTTATGCTGGGTTTTGAAAATGTCCGGTGAAGATCCGAAAGTAATGCCGCCTCCGGCGTAGAGGTCGAACGGTTTTGGCGTTTGCGCGACCGAGACGGACGTTGTCAAGGTCAGAACAACGAGAGTGAAAAGCGCTTTTTTCATATTGCCTCCATTTGCTTACAATTTAAGGGTGAGGTCAAGAAAGTCCAGCGGGTCAGCCGGTGTCAAATAAAAATCTTTCGCGGACGTTTCTAAAATCGGAAGCCGAAGGTGAGGGAAATCGTCTAAATAAAAAGGCCGGAGTCATCTCCGGCCTGTAATTGGTCGATTCGGTATTTTAAAAGAATTTCAGTCCGATTGTCATGGGCACGAAGCTCATGCGCTCGCCATCGGTGGCGACGCTTACGTAGCGGGCCTCGGCAAAGAGACCGAACGCCGGGATGGCTTTGAGCTCGATGCCGCCACCGATATCGAAGTAAACTTTGCTCGCCGAAGCTTCGGTGATGCCGGCATTGAGCACCGCGGCGGTCAGGGTGGTGCTCGGATCGGTGCTCTCGAATTCCTGCCATGAGATTTTAGCTATACCGCTGCCTGCCTTGACATATGGTTTGAGCGGTATGGCGGGCAGATTGAGGGTGTAGCGGCCGTCGATGCCGTACATCCACACTTTCGTATCACCGCCATCGACGCCGAAAAAGTCGGCCAAATCGAAAAAGAAGGTGTGGTGTTCGATCTTGCCGGACAGCATGAGGTTTTTGGATAGTTTATAGCCGACACCGGCCATACCGTGATAACCCATCTGCCAGCCGGCATTGAAATTTCCGGAGCTGGGGACGCTCAGGGCGCCGCCGATATAGACACTGATTGGCGATGGTACCTGGGCCGATGCGCCCACGGCAAACAGCAGGGTGACTGCACAGATAAGAACTGTCTTTTTCATTTTACTACTCCCGTAAGTTGTTAATGGCATTTACTTTTAAGGTCGGCTGTTTGGAGCGGTGACTTTACCCATCGATAATGGGGAATAGCGGCTGACAAAGTGAAATAAAAAGCCCCGCCGATTCTTTTGACAGGCGGGGCAGCGACTTTCGCGAGTTGGCAGGTCAAATAGATGAATGATGTGAATCCGGCGCCTATCTGAAGCGTGGTACCATCAATGGACTCAGGAGCGCCTTCGAAGTCATAGCTGTCAACCCAGAAATTGATACCGGCGTTGAGACCTACGGCGCTTGACAGCATGTACAAGATGCCAGCGTGACCGCCGAATTGCATGATGTCGGTAGTTGAGTCCCAATCACCGGCGTCGAACTTCGATTTACCATAGGTAAAGAAGCCAGATATAAATGGGTAGACAGCTCCCTTAACTTCGGCCCTTTCCTTGTTGGTGTTGAAGTAGTAACCGATAGTCGGTCCGATGGCGAAGTCTGTCAATGAGGCATCGCCCTGAGACTGTCTGCTGAAGACCAGGTTTCCGCCTATCATCAGGCCGGGTGAAACGAAGTATCCCACGGTAGGCATAAACGTGATAGTGGTGAAGGCATCGCCACCTTCTTCCCAGAGATCGCCGCTTTGCGACATGAAGAAGGCGTTGCCGGCCAACATCAGGCTGCCTTTATCAACCGGATTGTCTGCGGCCGCAATGGTGCCCGCGAAAAAAATTAGGACCGCCAAGGTCAGTGTGACTTTCATTGTTCCTCCCTTGATTTTGGGTATTTCGGTCGGCCAGAGTGTTTTGTTTAAGAAAATGTCGGGGCGCAAGAGGCGGCAACATAAAAATAAATTACACCGTTCGTCCTATTTGTGAATCGATTCACTTGCGCTGGTCACGGGTTTTTCGTATATACATACCATATCATATCTTAAAAAAACCAAACTTGGAGGAATAATCCAAAATGGCACAGAATAGAGACGCCTATATTGTGTCGGCATGTCGCAGTGCGATAGGCTTATTGCACAGCGGGTTGGCTGCTTTCACGGCACCGCAACTTGGTGCGTTTGCCATAAAAGAGGCAGTAAAACGCTGCGGAGTTAATCCGGCGGATATTGAGGAAGTCATCATGGGTCAGGTGGTGCAGGGGGGCAGCAATCAGGCCCCTGCTCGCCAGGCGGCGATTCACGGTGGGGTTCCGGCTGAAGCGGCTGCCATGACGATCAACAAGGTTTGTGGCTCAGGGCTCAAGGCGGTTATGCTTGCCGCTCAGTCGATTAAGGCGGGTGACCAGGATGTAATCGTGGCCGGCGGCATGGAGTCGATGTCACACACGCCGATGGCTCTGCACGGGGCCAAAATGGGGTTCAAGTTCGGCCATCAGAAACTGGTGGATCTGATGATTACTGACGGTTTATGGGACAGTTTCAACAATTTCCATATGGGCAGCGCCGCCGAGCTGACGCGCAAGAAGGCCAATATCACAAGAGAAATGCAGGACGAGTTTGCTTTCAATTCGCACAAGAAGGCGGTAGCGGCGCAGGAGGCGGGGAAATTCAAAGAGGAGATTTTCCCGGTTGAAATACCCCAGCGCAAGGGTGATCCGGTCATTTTCGACAAGGACGAGGGACCGCGTCCGACTATTTCGCTGGACGGACTCGCCAAGCTGAAGCCGGCGTTCGAGAAGGATGGTACGGTGACAGCGGGTAACGCTCCGGGGTTGAATGATGGCAGCGCGGCGACCGTGGTCGTGTCGGGCGATTATCTGCAGAAGCACGGGCTCAAGCCGCTGGCGAAGGTTATCAACTACGCGGTGGCCGGTACGCCGCCGGCGGACCTGTTCTTCTCGCCGATTTACGCGGTCCGGAAGCTGATGAAGAAGATGAATGTTGATATCAATCATTGGGATTTGATAGAAGCCAATGAGGCTTTCGCGGCGCAGGCGCTTGCGGACGGTTTGGAGTTGAAGTGGGACTGGGATCGTGTGAATGTGAATGGGGGCGCGGTGGCGCTGGGGCATCCCATCGGAGCATCGGGCACCCGTGTTCTGGTGACGCTGATTTATGCGTTGAAAGACCGCGGTCTCAAGACTGGAATGGCTACATTGTGTCTGGGCGGCGGCAACGCCGTGGCGATGGCCATTGAATTGTGTTAACTGGTTATCAGTCCGGGAGTATACAGATTATGACAGTACAGGATATTAAACAGGTAACTGTGATTGGCAGCGGGACGATGGGCAATGGTATTGCCCAGGTTTTCGCACTGCATGGGTATACGGTTAACCTGGTCGATGTTAAGCAGGACTATCTTGACAGGGCGGTACAGAATATTTCCAAGAGTATCGATCGCTTTATCAAGAAGGAGAAGGTGACCGAGGAGCAGAAGGTGCAGGCGATGGCTCTGATCAAGACCACCACCGACCTTCACGCGGCCAAGAGCTCGCAACTGGTGATCGAAGCGGTCAATGAAGATCTCAATCTCAAGCTTGACATTTTCCGCAAATTAGAGGAAATTTGTG
The DNA here is from genome assembly GCA_040756055.1 of Candidatus Zixiibacteriota bacterium. Taxonomy (NCBI): domain Bacteria; kingdom Pseudomonadati; phylum Candidatus Zixiibacteriota; species Candidatus Zixiibacteriota bacterium. The sequence continues at coordinate 330,900 of JBFLZR010000005.1, read as the reverse complement.
CCGTAGATACGATTTTCGCCTCGAATACGTCATCGTTGCCGATCACGAAGCTGGCTTCGGCCACACGTCGTGCTGATAAGTTTATCGGCATGCATTTCATGAATCCGGTGCCGATGATGAAGCTGGTGGAATTGATTCGCGGTATAGCGACTTCGGATGCGACCACGGGTCTGGCCAAGCAGTTGTCCGAGAAGCTTGGCAAGACGCCGGTTGAGGTCAATGATTATCCGGGTTTTATCGCCAATCGTATTTTGATGCCGATGATCAATGAGGCGATTTTTGCGCTCATGGAGGGCGTGGCTACGGTGGAAGCGATCGACGAGGTGATGAAGCTGGGGGCTTCGCATCCGATGGGACCGCTGTGGCTGGCCGACTTTATCGGTCTGGATGTTTGCCAGGCGATTTTGGAAGTGATGCACGATGGACTGGGCGATCCCAAATATCGTCCGTGCCCGCTTCTGAAAAAGATGGTGCAGGCCGGTTATCTCGGGCGTAAGACAGGACGCGGCTTTTACGCATACAACCAATAAAGGAGAGGCCTATGGATTTTCACCTGTCCGAAGAGGAACTGGAACTGAAGCAGATGGCGCGGGATTTCGCCGAGAAGCGTTTGTATCCGCGGGCGATGGAATTCGATGAAGAAGGTATAACCCCAGAAGAGCTCATCAAGGAGTGCGCGGAACTCGGCTATTTCGGGTTCACGGTTCCCGAGGAGTATGGTGGTCTTGGGCTGAGCGCTACCGCGTTTATGGGCGTGCTCGAAGAGTTGTGCGCGGCATGCGCCGGGTTCGGCATCATGCTGTCGGTGCACAATTCTCTCACCTGCGAAATTATCAAGCTGTTCGGTTCGGATGAACTGAAGCAGAAGTATCTTCCGGCGATGGCCGCCGGGGAGAAGATCGGCGCTTATTGTGTAACCGAGCCGAATGCCGGGACCGATGTGGCGTCGCTATCGACCACGGCGGTGGACAAGGGCGATCATTATCTTGTGAATGGAACCAAGACTTTCGTGACCAATGCCGGGTTCGCCAGCGTGCTGATAGTCTTCGCCAAAACTGATCCATCGGCCGGTCATCGCGGCATAAGCTGTTTCATCGTCGATAAGGACAGCGAGGGTATCATGCTTGGCGCTCCGGAGAAGAAGTGCGGCATAAAAGCATCCGATACCCGCGAAATCAGTTTCAGTGATGTGAAAGTGCCGAAAGAGAATCTTTGCGGTGAGCTCGGTAAAGGGTTCCGTCAGGCGGTCACAATTCTCAATTCGGGCCGTATCGGTGTCTCGTTCCAGGCTATCGGTATAGCGCAGGCGGCTTTTAACGAAGCGTTGAAGTACTCCAAAGAGCGCAAGCAGTTCGGACAGGAGATATGCAATTTTCAGGCCATTCAGTTCAAGCTGGCCGATATGGCCATGCGTATCGATGCCGCGAGACTTCTGGGTTACCGGGCCGCGCAGTTGAAAGACGCCGGGGAGGCATGTCATCGCGAGGCCTCGATGTCAAAATTGTTCGCCACTCAGACGGCCAATTTCGTATGTAACGAGGCGGTGCAGATTCACGGCGGTTACGGATATATCAAGGAGTATCCCGTTGAGCGGTATTTCCGCGATGCTCGCGTCACCGAGTTGTACGAGGGTACCTCGGAAGCGCAGCGTATGGTAATCTCCAAGGACTTACTGAAGGAGTAAGTTTTGCTTGAGAAAAAACATCACGAATACAGAGAGAAGATAAGAGCCTTTGCCTTAAAGCAGATAGAGCCGCTGGCGCAGACACTCGATGAGGAGCAGCGGTTTCCCCATGAGCATATCGGGCCGATGGCGCAGATGGGTCTGTTCAGTGCGCTGGTTCCCGAGAAATACGGCGGGATGCCGGTTGACACGATTTCGTATTCGATAGCGGTTGAGGAACTCTCGCGGGTGTGCGGTTCGACCGGAATTATGGTCGCGGCTCACAATTCGCTGGGGACGTTTCCGATACTTTATTTCGGCACGGAGGAGCAACGTCAGAGGTATCTTCCGCGGGCGGCCAAAGGCGAACTTATAGCTTTTGGACTGAGTGAGCCGGACGCGGGTTCGGATGCCGGCGGTACGCGAACCATGGCGCGCCGCAATGGTGATCACTGGGTTGTCAATGGCAGCAAGTGCTGGATTACATCGGCGACGGTGGCTTTTGCGACAATCGCCGTGGCGAGGACTTCGGATAACCCCGAAGACAAGCAGATCACATCCTTTATTTTCGAGAAAGACTGGAAAGGCTACGATGTCGGCAAGAAGGAGAACAAGTTGGGGCTGCGCGGCAGTGATACGGCTTTTCTCCATTTTGATGACATGAAAGTGCCAAATGATAATCTTCTCGGAAACGAGGGTGAGGGGTTCAAGCAGATGTTGATTACTCTTGACGGCGGGCGTATTTCTATCGGCGCCATGGCTCTCGGGTTGGCCCAGGGGGCGCTTGACTGCGCGTTGAAGTACTCGGCGGATCGTAAGCAGTTCGGCAAGCCGATCGCTTACAATCAGGCTATTCAGCATAAACTCGCCGATATGGCTATGGAGGTCGAGGCGGCCCGGCTGTTGATTTATGATTGTGCCCGGCGCAAGGATTCGGGGGAGAAGTTTACGAAGTACTCGGCAATCTGCAAGCTTTACGCCTCTGAGGTGGGGCGTCGCACGGCCGAGCGCGCTCTGGATATTCTCGGTGGTATCGGTTACCTGACCGGTCCTCATCCGGCGGAACGTATCTGGCGCGACGTGAAACTGTGCGAGATTGGCGAAGGTACATCTGAAATTCAGCGTCTTGTGATTGCAAGGGAGATGCTTAAAGAGCTTAAATAGATTCCTTTTCGGATAGGCTTAACAGTTCCATAAGCTATATCCTCAGCGGGGACAGATTGATCACCTGTCCCCGTCGCTTTTTGGGGTGCGACAGGCGAGTGATTTCGAGCTTGCCTTTGAAAACGGCTGCTTCTAAATTCGGGGATTGACACGTAGATTACTAAAAGGAGAACCACATGAAAGTACGGACCGCGACAGTTTACAGTTTCATACGGCCATCGAGTCTCTTGGCCGAACTTCCGCTCTTACTGGCATTCAACGCACTTTTGGTGTTGACCTCTTATATGGCGATAAATCTGCCGTTTTCACCGGTGCCGATTACGGGTCAGACGTTTGGTGTGCTTTTGATTGGAATGGCTCTGGGGCGAGTGCGAGGGACCGCGGTCGTGATGGCCTATCTGGTTGAGGGAGCGATGGGTCTGCCGGTCTTTGCCGGGGGCACCGCCGGATTTGTCAAATTCGTTGGTCCGACCGGTGGATATCTTCTTGGCTTCCCTGTTGCGGCCTTTGTAGTGGGGTACCTGGCCGACAGGGGCTGGGACCGTAGTTATCTGCGTTCGGTGGGAGCGATGACGGCTGGCACGGTGGTGATTTTCGTGTGTGGTCTGGCGTGGTTATCCCGGCTGGTTCCATCAGGGGCGGTACTGGAAATGGGGTTGTACCCGTTTGTGCCGGGGGCGGTTGTGAAGCTCGCTCTGGCATCGGTTATTTTGCCATCGGTGTGGAAATTCACGGGCCGAAAGAGCTAATCGCTATTCAGGGCTGATTTCCAGTCAAGAGTTGGTAAGGGGAGGATTTGCCGGATATTCTGCTTTTAGAGGACTCTCCGGGGCTTTTTTGTTATTTTCGTTGAATTCCAGGCTCGTTTCGGTTATCATGTTGTTACTGAAATCGCACAATATCTCATAACTGACAGGAGGTTAAAGCCACAATGACTCCCGTTGAATATATCTGGATGAATGGAAAGCTGGTTAAATGGGATGACGCCAAAATTCACGTCTTATCGCATGTGGTGCATTATGGTACTTCGGTTTTCGAGGGTATGCGCTGCTACAAGACTCCGAAAGGCCCGGCCTGTTTCAGGCTGAATGATCATACTCAAAGACTTCGCGATTCCGCCAAGATTTACCGGATGCGGATACCGTATACGGACGAGGAGATAAACGAGGCTATCCTTAATTTGATTGGCGCCAATAAGCTTGGGGCCTGTTATGTTCGGCCGGTGGTTTACCGCGGTTACAAAGTGCTCGGGGTGGATCCGACACCGTGTCCCGTCGAATTCGCGATAGGCACCTGGGCGTGGGGCAAGTACCTGGGTGAAGACGCGATGGAGAACGGCGTTTCGGTCTGTTTCTCGTCGTGGAATCGAATTGCCCCGAACACTATGCCGGCTATGGCCAAAGCGGGCGGCAATTATCTCAACAGCGGACTTATCAAGATGGAGGCGGCATCGCACGGGTATGTCGAAGGTATCGCCCTCGATGTCAACGGCAATGTCTCCGAAGGTTCCGCGGAGAATATTTTCCTCGTTCGCAAGGGAGCGTTGATTACGCCCACCTTCGCGGCATCGATTCTTCCCGGTATCACCCGCAGTTCGGTGATTCGTTTGGCGGAAGAAATGGGAATCAAGGTTATCGAGCAGAATGTGCCGCGTGAAGCGGTGTACCTGTCGGATGAGGTGTTCTTCACCGGTTCAGCGGCCGAGATTACACCTATTTCGAAAGTGGATAATATACAGATCGGTTCAGGCAAACGCGGTCCTATCACCGAAGCGCTGCAGAAAGCGTTTTTTGACATTATTGAGGGACGCGCGAAAGACAGGTTCGGCTGGTTGACTTACGTTCCTGAATACAAGGGAGTGGCGGTATCGTGAGGATAGCAATAGGATGTGATCATGCCGGGTTCGAGTGGAAAGAGAAGGTCAAGGCGATTCTGACGAAGATGGGTCACGAGGTTGTTGATTTTGGGACCAATTCGAAGGAGTCGGTTGACTATCCGGATTTCGGCCTGAAGGTGGCGCATGCTGTGGCGGATGGCGAGGTTGATTACGGCATGACGGTGTGCTGGACCGGCAACGGTATGAACATGGCCGCCAACAAGGTCAAGGGTATCCGCGCCGGACTGGCTGTGAACCCGGAGATGGCGCATTTGACGCGTCTTCACAACAACGCCAACGTCTTGACTCTTTCTCAAAAGTATACGCCTGAGGCGGACCTTGAGGAGATCGTGAAGCAGTTCGTGACGACGGATTTTGAGGGGGGCCGGCACCTGCGGCGGCTGGAGAAAATCATGGACTTGGAGAAAGAGTAATATTTTCAGAAAAGCGACTACCCCTATCGTGCTTGACGCGGTGGGGGTTTTTTTGTAGCTTCCGTGAAACTTTAGTGTTACACACCCGGTAGTCAGGGTATATGTCGCAAATTCATATCTATATTGACTCTCATATTCGAGGAAAAGCATGAAAAGACTTATCCGGCAAGGGGCAGCTATCGTCGTGGCGGTATTGCTGCTGTTTTCTGTCGCTGTCGCGCAGGGGGAGTTTGACGTTCTCACCGAGGGACAGCAGATAGCGTCGTTTGAGGTGGCAAATTTGTGGGTGAACGAAGATGGCGTCGCGATCGGCGCGCAGTTTCGTCACATTCCCAGCGGAAGTGTGCTGGATGTTCTGCGGATACAGTCGGTGCCGCAGGGATTTTTCTGGATAAACAGTGCGCCGCCATCGGACAAAGGCGAACCCCACGCCATGGAACACATGGTGTTGGGCAAGGGGACGAAGGCTCTGTATGTGTCGGCACTGGAAGATATGACGCTGAGCAACAGCACCGCCGGCACGGGGCAAATAACCACCGGTTATCACTTCAATACGATAGCGGGGAAAGAAGTGTTTTTCCAGATTCTGGAGGCGAAGCTCGATGGATTGCTCAATCCGACTTTTACGGATGAGGACCTTCGCCGTGAAATCTGCAATATCGGTTATAGTGTGAATCCTTCGGATGGGTCTATCGCGCTTGAAGAAAAGGGGTCGGTATATACCGAGATGGTTAGCGGTTTCGAAGGGACGAGTGAGAATTTGTATATGAAGCTCGGTGAGATGCTTTACGGCGAGAATCACCCGCTCTCCAACTCATCGGGCGGTTATCCGCCGGCAATGCGTGAGGCTACCGCCGAGGATATGCGGAGCTTCCACGAGAATTGTTACCGGTTGAACAATATGGGGACGATAATTTCGATTCCCGATGAGATTGGGCTGGAGGAGTTTCTATCCCGGACGAGTGAGATATTCGCGCGGGTGGAGCCTGATGCCGAGCCAGGCGAAGACCCCGCGAGTCTTCAGCAGCGGTTTCCCAAGCCGGACATGGCGCCGGTGGGGTCAATCGCGATAACCGATTTTCCGCATCAAAACGAGAGCGAGCCGGGGCTGCTCATGCTGGCATGGCCGCCGCTGCGGGAATTCACTCTCGATGACGCCCTGCTTTTGGATTTGTTTGTCGGTAACCTTGCCAGCGGTGACGCGTCGAATCTGTACAAGAGATTCATCGACTCACAGACGCGCCTTTTGGATCTTGGCTCCAGCGGCGTGTTCGGCTGGGTTTCCAGCGACCAGGGGATGCCAATCTATATTGGACTGGATGATACCAGACGTGAGGCCGCTACCGAGAAGATGATTGATTCCGTCAGGTCGATCGTTCTGGCAGAGATCGAGGCAATTGCGAATTACGCGGATGGTTCCGATGAGCTCAGGGAGTTCAACGCGAGAGCGGCGAGTGATGTGATGAGCATGCGCCGACAGCTTCGCGAGAACCTCAATTCGCCGCCGCGATTCGGGTTTCGCAACGCCGGGTGGTGGTGGGATGGCCACCTTCACAGTCTGTACCGGGTCGATGGCTTCCGCAAGCAGTTGACGCTGACCGACAATCTGGCTCTGGCCGAGAGACTGCTTTCATCGGGCAAGAATTTCTGGAAGGAATATATCGACAAGTGGCAGTTGCTTACGACCATCCCCTACGGGGTCGCGGCGAAAGCCAACCCGGAAATGATTCCGCAGATGGAGGCGGAGAGACAGCAGAGGATAGAGGCCTTTATTGAGAAGCTCAAAGACGATTATGGCGTTGAGGATCGCAAGGAAGCGATCGATCGGTTCGTGGCGGAGTATGACGCGAAGACCGCCGAAATTGACAGCGCCTCGGCGACTGTCGAGATGCCTCGCTTTATTGATGACCCGCCGATGACGCTGGACGGGCTGCTTCAGTATCGAGTGGAAAAGCTTCCTGGTGGAGGCGAGAATGTCGTTTCCACGTTCAACAATATCACCAGCGCCGAGGTTGGGCTGGCCTTTGATATGACCGTGGTGCCGGAGGCGGAGCTTGTCTATGTATCGGCTCTGCCGACCATGCTTACGGAAGTGGGCTTTATCATAGATGGTCAGCCGGTATCATATGACAAGGCCTCCGAATTGATGCGCAAAGAGATTCTGAGTCTGGACGCATCGTTCGATGTCAACTACGCCACGGAGAGGGTGGAGCTTGCCGTGAGGGCCTCGGGGAGCGTGCTGGAAGAATCGGAGAAGGGTCTCAAGTGGATCGAGACAGTTCTTTACAATCCGGACTGGCGGCCGGAGAATCTGCCGAGGATACGCGACGCTATCGATATCGCTTTGACCAATGCCCGCAACGGGATGAAGGGATGGGAAGAGTTCTGGGTTCAAGTTCCTATCAACACCTACTGGAGACAGTCTAACCCGCTGCTTTTGTCATCGAAGAGTTTTCTTACCAAGCAGCACTCGCTGCTCAAGTTGAAGTGGATGCTCAGAGAGGCCGAGGACGAGGAAAGCGCGGTGCAGTTCGCTCAATTTATGAAGGATATGTCGGGCTTTGGACTCGGAAGTGATCGGGATGGTATGAAGGCAATCGCCACTTGTATTGTCACGGGAGAAGTTCCTTCGGCAGCCTCAGAGGAATTCAGCGCCGTGGTCGATGTCTACGAGAGTCTTTCTGAATCGAACAAGGAGTTCGCTAAAGAGGCGGCCGACGACCTTCTGCAGTGTCTCGGTACCATACCGGATGGCAGTTTGAAGGACGACTGGAAGTATCTCTGCGAGATGATTCCTTCGACGTTGGCATTCGTGAGTCCGTCGGACGTTCTTCAAGGCTTCAGGCAAGTGATGGCAACCATATTGAGGCAGGACAACGTGCGGGGGTATATGGTTGGCAGCGAGAAGAGTCAGGCCGCGTTGTTGCCGCTGCAGGGGCAGTTGGTCGGCAGGTTTAGCCGTGAGCCCTCGGTTAAGCAGGTTTACTCCAGCAATCCGGTAGTCCACGAGCGGCTTCGCCGGCGGATGACCGGCACGGAGCAGCCGCTTTTTGTGGGCTTGATAAATGAGAGTACCCGCAACGGGTTGATCAACTATTCAGCGCCGGCGGTCAATTATTTTAATGCTGATCAGGAGGGACTGCTCGATTTGTTGTCGGTGCGTCTTTATTCGGGAGGCGGCCCGCATTCGCTCTTTATGAAAACATGGGCGGCAGGATTGGCCTACTCGAATGGCATCCGTAGCAGTGAGACTACCGGAGAGATTGGTTATTATGCGGAGCGTTGCCCGAGTCTGGTTCAGACGGTTCAGTTTGTCGTTGATGAGTTGCGCAACGCCGGTTACGATAAGTCTCTTTCGGAGTACGCTATTGCGCTAACGTTCGGCGCCGGGCGGGCGGCCGACAGGTATGAAGTACGCGGTCGGCGCATGGCGGCAGATCTGGCAGATGGAATTACGCCGGAGGCGGTAAGCTCGTTCAGGCAGGGCATACTTGACCTGCGCCAGGACGCGGGGCTCTATGACAAACTGGCGTCGCGTCTTGAGGCAGTAACGGGGAGGATACTTCCCGGTTGGGGGCCGAAGCTATCCGAGGTTCAAGATGCAAGTTGTCTGCTGATCGGTCCGGAATCCCAATTTGAGGCTTTTGAGGAATATTTGAAGGCTGTGGAAGGGGAAGATGTGGTTCTGTATCGCATATATCCTCGCGATTTTTGGCTAGTGAACTGATCCACAGGTCATAACTCATTGAAGAGCGGCGCTTTTGCGCCGCTCTTTTTTGTGCGAAACCAGCGGCCGGAACAATCCGTATAGAACTACTGAAAGTGCAATCATACGGTTTAGGGTGAAAACAGTAGCAGGTTAATAGTCCGAGAGTCAGGAGGAAACAAGCATGAAAAATCTCAACGCCTCTAAGCGGGCCGGAGTAATCGTTCTGGTAATGTTGATTGGCGTGGCTGCCGGGGCTCACGCGCGCGGGTTAACCAGGACCTTCGATGCCAAAGAGATGGTCAAGATCAATACGATTAGTGGTGATTGTATTATCCGCAAGGGAGAACCCGGCAAAATCATCGTGGAAGTCGACGCCCACTACACCCCGTATGACTCGTTTGAGCCGAAGATTCGTGAACGCGCGAATTCCATTGTTATCGATGAGAAGTTTTACGGTTCATCCAGCGGCGACTCTGACTGGATCATCACGGTTCCCGATGGTACCCGAATACGGTTTTCATCGGCATCCGGGGATTTCGAGGCTCATGACCTCAAGGGGGATTTCACTGTCAGCGTAGCCTCGGGAGAAATTCTGCTTACCAACTGCGAAGGGGAGTTTGACCTGTCGTCAGCATCGGGTGACGTAGTGCTGGAGGACTGCAGGGGAGATTTCAGCGCATCATCGGCGTCAGGCCGTGTCGAGGGAGAGGGAGTCACCTTGACACAAAGCAGCAGTTTTTCGGCAGCATCGGGGGATGTTGATTTGCGCCTTGCGGCCAGCCCGGACTGGGGCCTGGCGGTATCGTCGGCATCAGGCAAGGCCCTTTTGAACTTTGGCGGAAACCCGATCAAGGGGTACTTCGAGTTCGTGGCCAAAGAGGGCAAGGGGCGGATAATCTCGCCGATCGATTTTGACGGTGAGGAGGTCTTCCGCAGGCACGGTGACAGGTATATCGCCAAGGCCTTTACGCGCGGTGAGGATAAACCTGAGATACTTATCGAGACGGCGTCGGGGAAGGCTGAATTAAGGGAAAAGTAATCGTTAGTTGTTAGATGTGGAGTGATTAGAATGGCGGAGCCGGTATGGCTTCGCCTTTTCCTTTTGTACGGCAAAGGCTTGAACTGTCCAATAAATCCCCCAATGGACGTTGACCGGCAGGGTTAAATTGTTTACATTCCGTGAATATCTATAAAAACAATTGGAGTCAGAATATGTCATATCTTAAACAAGTCGACCCGGAAATATACGAAGCGATAACCAACGAAACTAACCGTCAGCAGACCAAGCTGGAGCTTATTGCTTCTGAAAACTTTGTCTCCGAGGCTGTTATGGAGGCGGCTGGCGGGGTGATGACCAATAAGTACGCGGAAGGGTATCCGGGTAAACGGTATTATGGGGGCTGTGAGTTTGTGGATGTGGCGGAGGATCTCGCTCGCGAGCGGTTGAAAGCGCTCTTCAGCTGCGAGCATGCCAATGTGCAGCCGCACTCGGGTTCTCAGGCCAATATGGCGGTTTATTTCACGGTACTCAAGCCGGGCGACAAAGTCATGGGGCTTGATTTGTCTCACGGTGGACACCTGACTCATGGTCACCCGATTAATTTCTCCGGCTTTCTTTATGACTTTGAGGGCTACCAGGTTGATAAAGAGACCGAGACGGTTGATTACGATAAGCTGATCGAGCGGGCAAAGGAAATCAAGCCCAAGATGATCGTGGCGGGAGCATCGGCATATCCGCGTTTCTGGGATTTTGAGAAGATTCGCGCGGCGTGTGATGCCTGCGGGGCATACATGATGGTCGATATCGCTCATATAGCGGGATTGGTAGCCGCCGGGCTGCATCCATCGCCAATTCCATACGCTGATTTCGTGACATCGACCACTCACAAAACGCTTCGCGGGCCACGTGGCGGGGTGGTTATGTGTAAAGAGCAGTATGCTGCCGACCTCGACCGGATGGTTATGCCGGGGATTCAGGGCGGTCCGCTTATGCACATCATAGCCGCCAAAGCCGTTGCCTTCAAAGAAGCGGCTACGGATGAATTTAAAGCTTATCAGAAGCGCATCGTTGAAAATGCCGCCACGCTGGCTCAGGCGCTGAAAGACAAGGGTTACAGACTGGTTGCCGGCGGCACCGACACACATCTGATGCTGGTGTCGTTTATTGACGTTCCCAAGCTGACCGGCAAGAAGGTTGAGAACGCTCTGGATAAGGCCGGTATTACGGTGAATAAGAACACGGTGCCGTTCGATCCGGAGAAGCCGTTTGTAACATCGGGGATCAGAATCGGTACGCCGGCGGTGACGACTCGCGGAATGGGAGTCGCAGAGATGAAGCAGATCGCTGACTTTATTGATCGCGGCATTCAGAACCGTCGCGACGATGACGCCCTGGCCGGAATCGCGAAAGAAGTAGCGGCTTTCTGCGAGAAATTCCCGCTGTACAGGGAAAGATAGGAGAATATTCCGATGTTGTTTCAGCTGTCGATGTTTCCGACGAGCAGGCGGTCATCATCGGTTTCTAAAGAAGTAGCGAAAGTAATCGATATAATAGACAAGTCCGGCCTTCCGTACAAACTGACAGCTATGAGCACCATCATCGAGGGAGAGTGGGAACCGGTGATGAAGGTGATAAACAAGGCCCGCCTGGCGCTTCGCCGACGCGGGCATGACCGCATCTATATCATCATCAACATCGATGACCGCAAGGGAGCGAAGAATCGTCTGGCCGGCAAGGTAGAGTCGATTGAAAAACGTTTGCGCAGGGAGATAAAGAAATAATGGAACATGTACGCGTAGCCATGGTGACCATACCGAGGGATGAGGCGACGGCGTTGGCCAAGGGACTCGTTGAGGAGAGGCTGGCCGCCTGTGTCAATATTGTCCCGAAAATGGAGTCGATATTCTGGTGGGAAGATAAGATTCAGCACGATGAAGAGGCGCTGCTGATCATCAAAACCACCCAGCTCAAGGTTGAGTCGATGATCGGGTACGTTCAGGCGAATCATCCTTATGACGTTCCCGAAATAATCACCATGAGTCTTGCCGAGGGGCTTCCGGATTATCTCAACTGGGTCATCGATGAGATGGCCAAGGAGCCGAAGTAGTCCGGATACATCGGTGGCTGAATAGATGAAATGCCCTGCCTGTGGACATGAGGAAGATAAGGTGGTCGACAGCCGTCCATCGCAGGACGGCCGCGCTATCCGCCGCCGCCGCGAGTGTCTTCAGTGTCACGAACGGTATACGACCTACGAGTATATCGAACAGGGTACATTGACGGTCAACAAGTCCGATGGCCGGCGGGAACCGTACGATCGATATAAACTTCTTTACGGAATCAAGTTGGCCTGTAACAAGCGCCCCGTGACCTCCAAAGAGATCGAGACGATGGTTGACGATCTTGAAAATCAAATCAAAGGCAAGTTCAAAACCGAGGTTAACAGCAGCGAGATCGGCGAGATGGTGATGAATAAGCTTCGCCAGACCGACGAAATCGCCTATGTGCGGTTTGCTTCGGTGTACCGCAAATTCAAGGACAAGGCCGAGTTTCTCGAGGAGATGAAGAAGCTTCTTGAGTAGACGAGCCCGACGGCGCGGCTGAAAAGGTTTGACAACGAAACTTCATTTGGCATAATTCATATCCTATGGTAGACGAAATCACCCCCGAACCTCAGGAACAGACCGGCGGCTCAATGCCGTTTTTACATCATCTGGAAGAGCTGCGGCGCAGGCTGCTGAAGTCGTTACTTTCGGTTGGAGTCATGGCCGGCGTTGCTTTTTATTTTTCGGATGAGCTGATCAAATTCATCAGGATTCCCTTTGGCGATATCCCTCTTTATAACATACAGGTGACGGGGACGTTTTACGCTTACCTGAAGATCGCTCTGTTTACGGGTGTTTTCGCCGCCCTTCCCATAGTGTTTTACCAGATGTGGGCTTTTGTTTCCCCCGGGCTTTATAGGCGGGAGAAGAAGGCGATTCTTCCGCTTGTCATAGTCTCAACTATTCTGTTTTTGGTGGGGGCGGCTTTTTGCTTTGTCGTGATGCTTCCCCTGGCGTTCCAGTATCTTCTGGGGTTTTCCGGCGGGGAGATTCAAAACCAGATCACCATCAGCAGTTACATCGACTTTATTGGCCTTTTGCTGATAGCGTTCGGATTCAGTTTCGAAATGCCCATAGTGGCTTATTTCCTTGGGAAAATGGGCATAATAAGCTCATCGTTTCTGGCCAAGGGGCGTCGGTATGCTATTGTGGTTATTCTCATTGTGGCTGCTATTATCACGCCTCCGGATGTAATCACTCAGGTCATGCTTGCGGTGCCGATGTATGCCCTATACGAGGTGTCGATTATCGTGGTCAGGCTGACCGGCCGTCGCCGGGAGGAAGTAGATGCCGCGGCGGGCGAGATTTCAGAAGCTCCGCCCGAGTAGGTATTTTAAAGCCAGCGGACTGGTACAAACCCTGATATTGACAATCGAAATTCCTTAAAGTACATTTCCTGAGGAATTAAGCGGGCGTAATTCAGCGGTAGAATGCAAGCTTCCCAAGCTTGACGTCGTGGGTTCGACCCCCATCGCCCGCTCTTTTTTATGGGCAAAAATGAATGAAAATAAAAACTGTAGACCCTGATTCACCCCTGTTCGGACTGGTAAGACCGGGATATGCGGTGGTATCCATCAACGGCAAACCGGTGCTGGACTCGATAGACTTCCGTTTTAAAACCGCCGACGAACGGGTGAAAATCAAGTTTGCCGACAGCAAAGGACGCGAGATTGAGCTTCGTCTCGATGAGAGATGTCCCGGCGACCTGGGATTGACGCTCGATGATGGCCGGGTGATGGTCTGCAAGAACAACTGCATTTTCTGTTTCGTCCATCAGCAACCCAAGGGGATGAGGCGGACGTTGTATGTAAAGGATGAGGACTACCGGCTTTCATTCACTCATGGCAACTTTGTTACGTTTACCAATACCTCCGATGAAGAAATCAAGAGGATTATAAAGCAACGGTTATCGCCGTTGTATGTGTCGGTGCACGCCACTGATGACGAGTTGCGAAGCCGGCTGCTGGGCAACCGGAATATTTTGCCGATACTGCCGCTTTTAAGAAGGCTCGTGAAGGGGGGAATAACAATCCACACTCAGTGTGTGCTCTGTCCGGGAATAAATGATGGGGAAAATCTGAAGAGGACTATCGATGAGTTGTCATCGTTGTATCCCGGCGTGGCAAGCCTGGCGGTAGTACCCGTGGGACTGACGAAATATCGTGAGAGACTACCCAAACTTCGCAAGTACAGCAGGGAAGAGGCGGCGGAGATAGTGCGATATATCGAGAGGCGGCAAAAGGAATTCACGAAGAGCCTGGGGAGCCGTTTTGTGTGGGCGGCAGATGAGTTTTATGTCGAGACGGGAAGAGACTTTCCGAAACACGCTGCTTATGAGGATATGCCGCAATTCGAGAACGGAGTGGGGATGGCGCGGGAGTTCATAACAGTATTCAACCGTCGTCGGCCGAGGCTCAGGGGGCTTAAGTCTCGCGTCAGGGCATTGATGTTGACCGGTTATTCGGCGTATCCGTTTTTAAATACTCAAACCTTGCCATACATTCGGGAAAAGCTTAAGCTCAAGCTGGCGCTGGAGCCGGTAAGAAATGATTTCTGGGGCGATACGGTAACCGTGTCCGGTTTATTGACAGGCGCGGATTTGTTGAAAGCTGCCTCAGGCAAGAAGGATGGATATGACATGGCGGTTCTTCCGCCGAATTGTCTCAATGAAGACAAGCTGTTTTTGGATGATATGTCACTGGAGCAATTCGAACAGAAGCTGGGCAGGAAGGTTGTGGTGGGAAGCTACGATCTGGCGGAGACTTTGCGGGAAGTATTTGTATGAGACTGCCTACGGTTGCCATAGTTGGTCGCCCCAATGTGGGGAAGTCCTCGCTCTTTAATCGATTCCTTCGCAAGAATGTGGCGGTCGTCGATCCGGTCCCCGGTGTGACCAGGGATCGCAACTATGCCGTGTGTGACTGGAACGGGGTGAAGTTCTATCTGGTCGATACGGGTGGTATCGTGCCGGATTCGAAGGATTTGATGGAGAAGGCTATCACCGACCAAACGGATTTCGCGATAAACGAGTCGGACCTTATCGTGTTCGTGGTTGACGCTCAGGTAGGGGCAGACCCGGTTGACTTGAAGATCGCGCGCAATTTGAACAGGTCGAAGCGGCACACCCTGCTGGTCGCGAATAAATCAGACAACGAACGGCTCGAGATGGAAGTATATGATTTCCTCAAGCTCGGGTTGGGCGACCCCTTGGCCGTGGCGGCCACTGTTGGGCGGAATATAGGGGAGCTTCTGGATAAGATAGTGACGATGTTACCGGAGTCGGAATCCGAAGAGGAGGATTCCGCGGGGGAAATAAGGGTCGCCGTCGTTGGCAAGCCGAATGTCGGGAAGTCGTCGTTCATAAACAAGCTCGTCGGCGGGGAGCGGCTTCTCGTGACGCCGATTGCCGGAACGACCCGTGATTCCGTGGATACGCCTTTTGAATATGAGGGACAGCGGTACACGTTGATCGACACCGCGGGTCTTCGGAGGAAGTATAAGGTTCATGAGAACATCGAGTTTTATACCAATCTGAGGACGGATCGTGCCATAGAGAGTTGTGATGTGGCGGTGGTGTTGGTCGATGCTACCGAGCCGGTTTCGGTTCAGGACCAGAAGGTGATGGATAAGGTCATGGGAGTACGAAGGCCATCGGTGCTGGTCGTCAACAAGTGGGATCTGGTGGAAAAGGACACTCATACGGTGGACCAGTTCAAGAAGTCCATGGGCGAGGTGGTGGCCAAGTATGCGCGTCTGCCGGTCATCTTCATATCGGCTCTGACCGGCCAGAGAGTGGCGAAGGTTTTGTCCCTGGTAAAACAGGTGCATGAAGAGAACTATCGTCGGATTGGAACGCCGGAACTGAATGATTTTTTGGAGCGGACGGTAGGGAAAAAGCATCCGCCGGCCCGCAAAGGCAAGTATATTCGCTTCTATTATATGACGCAGTCGGAGGTGGCTCCGCCGACTTTTGTGTTTTTCTCAAATTATCCCGAACTTATTGAAAAATCGTATATTAGCTACCTCAACAATCAGCTTAGGGCCTCGTTTGGTTTCGACGGGGTGCCGATCAGGCTTAAGTTTCGCAAAAAATAGGCCCGCGAGTCTGTTCTATTTCCGCTAAATCGCTGTCAGTTTTGGAGATTATTGGCTGCCGGGGTTCATTTTTGTCCGGTTTTGACCGATAATTTACGAATATGACACCAACCCAGATGTTTGAAGAGCAAATTGACGACCTGGCTGCGAGGCTGGAGGAAAAGAAGGCGGATTTGCGCGACCTGGCCACCATGGGAGCGGTGGTTACTTCGATTCATGAAATCAATGCCGTTCTTTCGGTTGCGATGGATATGTCGATCCGTCTGGTGGGAGGCGAGGTCGGTTCTATATTACTTGACTCGGGAGGCGTGCTCAAAAACCAGATATCGTGGGGAATCAGAGAAGATTTCATCAAGACGTTGAAGTTTCACAATGATCGGGAGCTTTCGACGCATGTATTCGAGGTCCGGGAAACGGTAATCCTGAGAGACCAGGGGATGGTTACTCCTGAAGGAATGCGGGTGCGAACGACGATTTGTTTGCCCATACAGACCGCGCACCGGTGTTTTGGGGTGCTTCTGGTTATCAACAAGGAAAACGAAAGCAACTATACCGATGAGGATCGGGAGATTCTCGAGATGTTGATGAATTTCGTGGCGGTGGCTATCGATAATTCGCTTCTGATGAAGGACAAGCTGAAACGTCAGAAGGTAGAGCAGGAGATGGCGATTGCCAAGCAGGTTCAGGAGACGATTCTTCCGCAGGATATCGATGGTGTCAAGGGAGCTGAGATAGGCACGGCGTATTTTCCGGCCATGGATGTCGGCGGAGACTTTTATGATATAGTGAAGATAGATGAATCGCGGTTTGTTGTTGTCATCGGTGACGTATCAAACAAGGGTGTGCCGGCGGCGCTGATTATGTCGGCGGCGGCGGGAATAATCAAGTCGGCGCTTGACCTTCAGCCGAATATCTCCGTATCGGAACTGGCGGGCAAGACGAACGAGATGCTGGCCAGCGGGATAATCAAGCATCGCGAGATGTTCGTAACGTTGTTTTTTGCCAGGTATGACCTCAAAGAGAGGGTGCTTACGTTCTGTAACGCCGGTCACGTGCCCGGTTTGCTCTGGGACAGCAAGAATCAAAAGGTTGTGGAACTCTCTGTCGGCGGACCGATCGTGGGGCAATTTCCGAATATCAAGTACAAGGAAGGTACGCGGCCGCTTGAGCCGGGGGACAGACTGTTTCTGTTTACCGACGGTCTGACAGAGGCGACAGACCGCGGCGGCCAGCTCTTCGGTCGTCAACGGGTGGAGCAAGTGTTTCAGACAGAGATAAACCTGTCGCCGAAACAGTTCTGCCTGAAGGTGAAAGGCTGGATTGACAGCTTCACGGAGGGTTGTGCTGAAGACACCATTGATGATTTCACCATTGTTCAAGTGAGGACCTGATAGTCATGTCGTCGTACGAGTTCATATATCCATCAGTTTTGGAGTCCGAGGGCAAGATGCTCAAGGACATGCTTCAGATACTTAAGAAGCACGGAGTTGATGGCCTGAGCCGACACAGTATGCTTGTCGTTATTTCGGAGGCTTTCAGCAACGCTCTGGTTCACGGCAACAGGTTGGACCCGTCCAAACAGATTAAAATAGCGGTGGATATAAACAAAAATGAAATGACTGCCGATATTATTGACGAAGGCCAAGGGGGGTTGGAAAAAATAAGCCGCCGAAAGCCCTCGGAGACGTGGGCGGAAAACGGGCGTGGAATAGGTATAATGGGACACTACGCTGCCTCGGTGGAGTTCTTCGAAATGACCGATGGCGGGCTGAGGGTCTCGATAAGGTTCAAACGCGAACACACTAATGTTGTAAACAGTCGTTAAAAATAGTCTTTCGGAGGAGATTATGGAAATAGTGATGAGAGAGGACGACGGGGTCATGATCCTGGGCTTGAGAGGGCGCCTTGATCTGGCCAGCGGAGCGGGATTAAAGGAGCAGGTGAAGGACCTTTTAGGCAAGAACAAAAATCAGCTGCATCTGAATCTCTCCGAGGTCGACTTCATAAACAGTTCCGGTCTCGGTGTCCTGGTATCGATAATGAAGGAAGCCAGACTGCACAAGGGCCGTCTGACACTTTCGAACCTTGCCAGCTACGTTCAGGAGATTTTCGAGATAACTCAGCTATCGCATATCTTCGAAATCTTCAACACCGAGAAAGAAGCCCTTGGTTCTTACCAATCCGTGAGCGCGGAATAGCGAAGTCAGCATAGTGGTGGCAGCAGATCGCCGGGCGCGGCGATCGTATGATTGACCTGGCGGCGCGAATGCGCGACCGGGACGGCCGCTGATTGACCGAATGTGAGGAAACCAGAGAATGGACCATCATTCAATTTTAGTCGTTGATGACGAATTGTTGATCAGAGATTTGCTTTACGATTTTTTCACGGATCAGGGTTGGGATATATCAATCGCCGAAAGCGGTGAAAAAGCCTTGCAGATTCTTCGCAGCAAGAAAGTCGATCTCGTTCTTACGGACCTGAAAATGCCAAACATGGACGGTTTGACATTAACGGCGGAATTGAAGCAGTCCCACCCGGAACTTCCGGTTGTCATAATGACCGGGTTTCCGTCGGTAGATTCGGCCGTGACGGCGCTCCGGCAGAAGGTGGCTGATTACATCATCAAGCCCTTCAATATTAACGAGTTATACAAGACTCTTGAAGAAAAAATTAAGGAGAGCAGGGACTCGGAAGATGACTGAAGCGAAGGTCAAAAGAGTGTTGATCGCCGAAAGGGAGCCGGAGATCAGTGAGACCCTTTGCGAGTACCTTGAGTATTCAGGTTTCGAGACGGTGACAGCGAAAACCGCCGAAGAAGTCCTGTTGAAGGTGGCGGACGAGGCCATAGGTGTTGTCATTGCGGATCACTGTCTCTGCTGCTCGACCAGTCCGAGCGTGTTGGAGAAACTCGTAGAGGTAAACCCCGGGATTGTCGTTATAATGATGCTCAGTTATCCGATGGTGGATTATGTCATTGAGGCTTATCGCAAGGGAGCGTTTGACGTGATAGTCAAGCCCGTCGACCTGTTCGAATTGGACGATATTTTACGCCGCGGCTTCGGGCAGTACGAGATGAACAAGGTATATCACTTCGTGTCGAAAAATCTCGACCGGATTAATCAGGTGTTGGATTCGGGGCAACTGACGGAGGCCGGGTTACCTGCGAATTATCGTGCGTAAAGAGGTCATTCACGGAGCCAGTACGGCGGCTGCGTGGCCGAAAAACGCGGTCGTCGGGATCTTAACTCTCGCTTTGCTTCTGCGACAGGCACTTTTGGTTTTGGGAGGAAGCGGATATCACACCTTAGGTTCGGAGGCAGCTTGCGAGACCCCAAAATTCTTATCGTAGACGACAGCCCCACAATGCGTCGTATCATAATAAACTGTCTCAAGCGAGCCGGTTTCACGAATTTTGTCGAGGCCTGCGATGGTAAGGACGCTCTGGCCAAGCTTCAGGTCGAGGATATCAATCTGATGGTTACGGACTGGAATATGCCCGAGATGGATGGTTTGACACTCGTGACCGCCGTGCGGGGAACCGAGCAGTTGAAGAATCTTCCTATTGTAATGGTAACCATGCGATCGGTAAAAGAGGATATTGTTGAGGCCATGAAAGCCGGTGTCGACGGCTACATAATCAAGCCCTTCCGCCCGGATACCCTGATAGATAAGCTCCGCAAGATTCTGTCTCCGGTTGCTTCGGACGACAAAAAGTCAGATGTTCCCGGGTAAGCGTCCGGGTTAACCGTAATCGGCACAGTCAAAAGACTCCCTTGTCAGGGGGCGAATTTCCACAAAGTTTTAGTTGAAATAGACTGATCTGATACCTAATATCATTTCACTGGAGAATGGTAATTCGGTATGGATGATAAAGATAAGCTGACTATTGAAACGCTGGTGGAGTCGGATCAGGTTTCCCGCTTTGCCGAGTCTTACGCCTCGTTTACCCGCATTATAAACTCTCTCCAGCGCAAGTACATTGAGCTGCAGGAAGAGTTTGGCGCCCAGAATGAGGAGCTGGTCAAGGCGAACCAGAAGTTGGTGGCCTTAACGCGGAAAAATATCACCGCTACCGAATTCCTCAATGGCATTCTCAGCTCCATATCGGCGGGCGTAATAGCGGTAGATCTCAACGGGAAGGTCACGCATTTCAATCCGGCGGCATCGATTATTCTCGGTATTCCGTCCAGGGAGCCGGTGGGCAAGTTATATCGCGATATTATTCCGCCCGGAACACCAACAAGCGCCAACGCTCTTCGGGCCGCCGAATCAGGGCAAGAAGTCGATTCGATTGAGAAAAGGATAGATCTCGCGGACGGTACGAGGCTTCAGGTGTCGGTATCGACAGCGGTGCTTCGCGACAATGAGCAAAGGGTAATCGGGGCGGTCGAGGTTTTTCAGGATCTGACCAAGTTCAAAAAGATGGAGCAGGAAATTGCCCGTCTGAATACTCTGGCGGCGCTCGGCGAGATGGCGGCCACGGTGGCCCATGAAGTGCGCAATCCGCTGGCGGGAATCGGAGGTTTCGCGGCGCTTTTGGAGCGGGACCTCGATGAATCCGACCCGAAGCGTCAGTTGGTGCAGAAAATTATCAAAGGGGTCAACAGTCTTAACGAGACGGTGGATACTCTTCTCAGCTACAGTCGTTTCGAAGAAGTCAACAAGTGTGAGGTGAATTACGAGAGCTTTATCAGGGCGACTATCGACCAGTTCTGCAGCGATCATCAGCAGCGAATGGATAAGGTAACCATAGATTACAGGGTGCTTCGGCACCCCACTTCGGAACCGGTGCAGCTTCATCTTGACCAGATGCTTTTCCGCCAGGTTTTATTTAATATCCTGGGCAACGCGGTCGATGCCTGTTCGGAAGATGGACTGATTGAGGTTTGCATGCAGAAGCTGCCGCGCCAGACGGCGCTGGCGAGATATGGCGACCGGACGATGCTCAGCGTCAACGAGACGGTTGTGGAGACCACAATTTCGGACAACGGGTGTGGTATAGCGAAGGAGTGTATTGACCGGATATTCGCGCCGTTTTTTACGACCAAACGAGAGGGGAATGGGTTGGGGTTGGCGGTGGCCTGGAAAATCACGAAGGCCCACGGTGGAGAGATATTCGTTGAGAATAAGGCCGACGGAAAGGGAGCAATCTTCTATCTGTTGATTCCGGCACGGATTGACGGTACGCACATGGAGTGAGGAATATGAAGTACTCTGTTTTAGTTGTCGATGATGATAAGCTGGTAAATGATTTTTTGGTCGAGACTTTGCGGCGGTCGGGCTATGACTGCAAGCCGGTTTATTCGGGCGAGGAGGCCCTGACGGTTCTCAAGGAGCGGGGATTCGATATCGTTCTGGCCGATTTGAAAATGAAGGAGATGGACGGTATTTCTCTTCTGAAGCACGCGAAGCAGTTGTATCCGGAAATTGTGTATATCATTATGACCGCGTATGGCACGGTGGAGACCGCCGTAAAGGCTATCAAGCTCGGCGCGTATGATTTTCTCTTGAAGCCGGTTCTTCCCGAGACTATCGAGCATATTCTCAACAGGGTTACGGAGATGATCCGCCTGAAGTCCGACAACGAGATTATGCGTCAGGACCTGGCCCACAAGTATCAGAACATAATCGGCAAATCGAAGGCCATGAAAGAGGTTTTTGACCTGATAGTGGCGATTGCTCAGGCCAGGTCGACAGTCATGATAACGGGAGCCTCGGGCACGGGGAAGGAGATGGTCGCCCGGGCCATTCACTATGCCTCGAACAGAAAAGATGGTCCTTTTATCAAGTTGAACTGCGCCGCTCTTCCGGAGAACCTGGTGGAGGCCGAACTCTTCGGGTATGAAAAGGGCGCTTTTACCGATGCCAAGAAGACAAACCGGGGACGGTTCGAACTGGCTGATGGTGGCACGCTGCTGCTGGACGAGATTTCCGAGATGCCATTGAATCTCCAGTCGAAACTTTTGAGGGTTCTTCAGGAGCGGGAGTTCGAGCGGATTGGTTCGAGTACGACTATATCGGTTGACGTGCGCATCATAGCGACATCGAATCGCAATCTAAAAGAATACATAGCTTCGGGCCGGTTCAGGGAGGATTTGTTCTACCGGCTGAACGTCATTCCGATCCATCTTTGCCCGTTGTGTGAGCGCAAGGAGGATATTCCGCTTTTAATCCAGCACTTCATAAATCAGTACAACGAGGAGAACGGCAAGCAGGTCAAGGGGGTGGATGATACCGCTCTGGGCATGTTCATGCACTATCACTGGCCCGGTAACGTTCGTGAGCTGGAAAACCTGATTGAGCGGGCGGTGGTGACGTCGAAGACCGACGTTCTGACGGAAGATGACTTCCCGACTGATCTGATCCTGGGGCCGATTGGCGATGATATGCCGGGGCTCAACGTGCCCATGAAGCTGGAGGAGGGGAACAAGTATCTCATATTAAAGACTCTCGAGAAATACAACGGTAACAAGACCAAGGCAGCCGAGGCGCTTGGTATAACGACTCGTACTATCAGAAACAAGCTGGCTGAGTACAAAATACAGGATTAGCCTTTTCGGTTCGTCCGGCTTTATCTCGAAAGATCCGCCATGTTTGCGGATATTCCTGTCAAAACTACTTCATAAAAAACCTATTGTGCCGATATTGAACAGGAGGACATTTATGCCTGATTGTGGGCTAACTTAACGTTGCGGCGGGTACCCGTCAGTAGATAAGAACATGGATTTTGCTACAATAATAGGTCTCGTAGTCGCGGTCGGCGCCATTGGTGGTTCATTTGTGCTGGAGGGTGGCCACCTTAGTTCGGTGTTTTTGCTTGCTCCGATGCTTATCGTAATTGGCGGCACACTGGGCGCCACGACCGTCACGACTTCCATGGAGACCGTGCTGAAAGTCCCGACTTTTCTTCGTCTGGCGTTCTCAGGCAAGGCACGGGAGTTTGGCGAGACGATAGACCGTATTGTGAAGCTATCGGAGAAGGCCCGGCGGGAAGGTATCCTCGGGCTGGAGGCAAACCTGGCGACCATTACGGATCCTTTTTTCCGCAAAGCCATTCAGTTGGTAATCGATGGTACCGAGGTGACGGCGTTGCGCGAGATTCTGGAGACCGAGATCGCTTACGTTGAAGAGCGGCACAAAAAGGGTATTATATTCTTCCAGAAGGCCGGAGGGTTTTCGCCTACGATGGGTATTCTCGGGACGGTGCTGGGGCTCATACACACTCTGAGCAATACATCAGATGCTTCGCGAATGGCTGCCGCGATCGCGGCGGCGTTTATCGCCACGCTCTGGGGAGTGGGCCTGGCGAATCTGTTCTTCCTGCCTGTTTCCGACAAGCTGCGAATGCGCCACGAAGAGGAAGTAGCCCACCTTGAGTTGATCATGGAAGGTGTACTGTGGCTTCAGTCCGGTGAAAATCCGCGAAATATTCGTACCCGTCTGATGGCGTTTATCGCGCCGAGGAACCGTTCACACGGGGTGTAAGACTTGCGACGGAAAAAGAAAGACAATCACGACAGCGAAAATCTCGAGCGCTGGCTTCTCACGTATGCTGATCTGATCACATTGCTGCTGGCTTTTTTTATTGTCATGTATTCGATGTCGCGTATTGACGCCAAGCGGTTCGGTAAAATGGCCGAAGCGCTCAGCGGTGTGCTCAAGGGAGGGACAACAGTCATCGACAATCTCAGCGAGGATGAAATTCGACGCGGCAGCGAATTAATGAAGCTTGGAGATTTACAGCGGGTTCAGCAGCAGATCGAGGATCGGTTCAAGAAACTACAGCGGGCCGAAGAACTCCAGACAGAAATCACCGAACGGGGTCTGGTGGTCCACATCATGGAGTCGGCGCTTTTCAAGGAGGGTTCGGCGTTGCTGGAAACAAAGGCGATGGATGTGTTGGATATCGTTCACGAAGAAATTGCCGGACTTCCAAATCATATCCGCATCGAGGGTCACACCGACGACAGGAAAATCAACACACCGGTGTTTCCATCGAATTGGGAGCTTTCCACCGCCAGAGCGACTCAGGTGGTGCGTTATTTTGTTGAAAATTATGGAATTGCGGCTGATAAGATGTCGGCTCTCGGTTACGGCGAGTTCAGGCCTATCCGGCCCAATAACTCTATCGAAAACCGGGCTATGAATCGCCGGGTTGATATAGTCATCCTGACCATGGAGCTTTCCATGCAGGAGCCATCGTCACAATTGTATTACATCGCTGACAATCAGTAAATTATTCACTTTCTACCGGAAATAATTTCCTCACCAAACGCTTGTCGGAACGTCCTCGGCATTGCCTGATGGTCGTCAACTGGTTGAAAATCAACAGTATATAAGCGGCCGTGTAAAATTGGCATTGGTCTTGCTTTAGTACCCTGCGAGAACATCCAGGTTTTTGGAGATTATGGAAAATAAGATTGCCCAATTTTTGTTTAGCAGAACCGGGGTTCCGAACTTAGAGAAGTATCTGGACCTCTCGTCTTTTCGTCATAAGCTGATTGGCGGCAATGTCGCCAATACTTCGACGCCCGGCTATCGCAGCAAGGATATCAGTTTTCATGACGAGTACAATCGAATGACCAAGGCGGGTAATCGGGTGTCGGGGGCGCTGACCCATGAGGCTCACATCCCGACCGGTAATCATGATGCCAAGGCTCCCGACCCTGATGAGGTTCGGGTGAAGGACGGCGACTTGAACTCGGTGGATATTGACAAGGAGATGTCCACCCTGGCGCAGAATGAATTGATGTTCACTGTGGGTGCGGCTCTTTTGCAGAGGAAGTTCGAGGGCATCCGCAAGGCGATCACAAGCGAGTAGGAGTTTAGTTATGGCCGGCTTATTGAATGCGATTGAATTGTCCGCAAAGGGGCTGTCCATTCAGCGTGCCAAGATGAACACGGTGGCCAAGAATATAGCCAACGCCGAGACCACCAGCACGCCCGAAGGCGGGCCGTACAAGCGCGAACGGGTATTGGTCAAGGAAGAGAAAGTCCAGGGGAGTTTCAGTTCGCATCTGAAGCGGGCCGGGCTCGCGCTCAGCCGCACCAATCCGGAACACATTAATACGCGCGATCTGAAGATCAGGGAGAGCACGGAATTCTCCAATGTGGATATGAAGGTTGTCGATGACTCGGAATCCGGGTACAAGCTGGTGTACGATCCCA
Organism: Candidatus Zixiibacteriota bacterium; assembly: GCA_040756055.1. Taxonomy (NCBI): domain Bacteria; kingdom Pseudomonadati; phylum Candidatus Zixiibacteriota; species Candidatus Zixiibacteriota bacterium. The sequence continues at coordinate 305,685 of JBFLZR010000005.1, read as the reverse complement.
GCCATCCGGACGCCGATGAAGAGGGATATGTGAAATATCCCGACATAGAGATAGTCAATGAGATGGTCGATATGATGTCTGCCTCGCGCGCCTATGAGGCGAACACGGTGGCGATATCGGCGGCCAAGAAAATGGCAGAGCAGTCTTTGGACATTTAATAGTATAGGAAGCAGAATTATGAAGATTAATCCTGTAGCTATTCAGTCATACCAGCAGACGGTGCGTCGTGACGATGCGGCAACGAGGCAGTTGGCGCAGGAGAATCAGTCCGATGCGGCCGTCAAAAAGGTGAACATCTCACCCCAGAACGCGGGTGAAGAGTCGCGTGTTTCGGTACGGGCGAGTGTTGGCAGTTATGCCGAGATTTTGACGCCCGAGGAAAAGAACGCGCTGGACATTTTATTCAGCCGTTTCCGCGACAGCGCTCGTTTCGGCCCGGGCTATCAGCAGGACAGCCAGGCTGACAGCGAGAGCAACCTGCTGGGCGGTATGGTGGATGTAAAGGTGTGATGATGAGCAACGCGATCGGCAACATTAATAGAATGGTACCGGGGCTTATCGAAAAGCTGGATGTAACCGGCGCGGAGAAAGCCGCCGCCCAGGTCAAAACAGACACCAATTTTGCCGAGCTTTTCTCGAACATGATCAATTCGGTTAATGATACTCAGCTGGACGCATCGCAGATACAAGAGGCTTTTATGTCGGGCGAGCCGGTCGAGCTGCATCAGTTGATGATCAAAGCGGAAGAGGCTGGTATCGCCATGGACCTGCTTCTGGAGGTAAGAAATAAGCTGCTTACAGCCTATAACCAGATAATGCAAATGCCACTTTAACCATATAAGCATGTTTGATTCAGCCATGGATGGCTGGTTACAGACGATAAATAGGATTTACAATGGGAAGGATCGGAGAATATTTTAAGAATCTGATGGATTACGTCGGGCGCATGTCACCGAGTCAGGTGATGATGCTGTTTGGCGTGGTTGCCGGTACGATAGTGGGAATAATTTTCGTGGTCGGGTGGCTCAACAGTGTCACCTACGCTCGACTTTATTCCGATCTCGATCAGAGCGAAGCCGGCGAGATAGTAGCCTACCTCAACGATAACAAAATTCCCTACCAGTTGACCGACGGAGGCAGTTCGATCGAGGTGCCGTCGGGTGACGTTTACGGCACGCGCATAGCCCTTGCGAGTGAGGGTCTACCGCGTTCGGGGAGTATGGGGTATTCGATTTTCGATGAGAACAATCTGGGAATGACGGACTTCCTGCAAAACCTCAATTTCCGCCGGGCGCTTGAAGGCGAATTGACGAAGACCATCATGCAGCTCAACGAAGTTCAGGCGGCCAGGGTTCATATTGTCATGCCCAAAGAGCGGTTGTTCAAGAGAGATCAGAAAGAGGCGACCGCGTCGGTGGTTCTCAAGCTCAAAGGGAACGCCGATTTATCGAAGCGCCAGATCAAGGGCATTACGCACCTTGTGGCAGCCTCGGTGGAAGGGCTCCGGCCCGGCAATATTTCCATCGTGGACTACGATGGCAACCTGTTATCGTCGGGCGGGGAGAACGATCCGCTGGCGGGACTGTCGTCATCGCAACTCGAGGTTCGCAAGCAGGTCGAGCAGTATCTTGAAGATAAAGCTCAGACGATGATGGATGATGTTCTCGGGCAGGGGAAAGCCGTGATCCGCGTGACGGCCGATTTGAATTTCCAGCAGATTGAGAAGACTTCCGAGACGTTCGACCCCAACGCGCCATCGATCCGAAGTGAGGAGCGGGTGAAAAGCTCGCTGTCGGCGACGGATAAGGCGCTTGAGGAGTCTGAAAGCAAGCAGGATGACAACAGCGAGACGGTTATTACGAATTACGAATTGAATAAGACCGTGGAACACATCATCAATGCCATCGGCACGATTGACCGGCTGTCGGTGGCGGTTCTGGTCGACGGCGTGTACACTCCGATGGAGGGAAACGGGGGCGCCACCGAGATGATGTACCAGCCGCGGCCGCAGGACGAGCTTGACCGTCTGGCGTCGATAGTAAAGAATGCTGTCGGATTTGATCAGCAGCGAAACGATCAGATCGAGATGGTCAATATAGCGTTCGACCGCAATAATCTTCAGGATGACCAGGAGATGCTCGACAGCATGTACATGCGCGAATTTTATATGGATATTGCCCGCAAGGTGGGGCTGGTGCTCCTTATCGCCCTGCTTTTCTTCTATGCGAAAAAGAAGTCGTCGAAGTTGTTCGCTGCTCTGGGTTCGTTTGCTCCCGCCGCGCCTCGTCGGCCGCAGCCTGTAACCGCGGGTGGACAACAGCGGGAAGCCTCGGCGCCGGTCGCTGAAGAGGAGCCCGAGGTGCTTGCGGAGACCCGTCAGCCTCGTCTGATTGACAAGATGCAGCGCACGGCTAAGGAGCGGCCCGAGGAGATAGCGAAAGTCATAAAAACCATGATGGTTGAGTAGGTTGGCTATGAGATACGAAGAAATGACCAACATGCAAAAAGCGGCCGTGGCGCTGGTGGCGTTCGGCTCGGAAGTATCGGCTCTGGTTCTCAAGGGAATGAACGAGCAGGATCTTGAAAAGGTTACCGTCGAAATCGCCAACCTTCGCGACGTTCCCTCTGAGATTGAAGAAAAAGTGATAGAAGAGTGCCATCAGGTGTTCATGGCCCGGCAATACATCTCCCAGGGCGGTGTCGATTTCGCCCAGCAGATCCTCGAGAAGGCCGTCGGAGCGCAGAAGGCACGGGAAATAATGCACCGGCTGGAATCATCGATTCACTCCAAGGGGTTCTCCCTGCTCAAGGACATTGATCCGAAGCAGTTGACGAGCTTCCTTCAGAACGAACATCCCCAGACAATTTCGTTGATCCTGACCCAGCTCAATCCGCAGCACGCGGCGGCGGTGCTTTCGGAGCTGGCTCCGGAACTTCAGGGTGAAGTGGCTCTGAGAATAGCGATGATGGAAAAGATAGCTCCCGAGATTCTCAAAGAAATCGAGCAGACACTCGAAGGACACTTCGAGCGCACGGCGGGCGGTGAAATGTCGTCGTCGGGCGGAGCCAAGGCGATCGCCGAAATCCTGAACCTGATCGATACTACGGCCGAAAAGAATATTCTTCAGTCGCTTGAGGCCGAGGATGCGGATCTCGCGGCCGAAATCAAGAATATGATGTTTGTCTTTGACGATCTGGTGCTGCTTGATGATCGTTCGATTCAGCGCCTGCTCAAGGAGATCGAGACCAAAGACATTGCTGTCGCTCTCAAAGCTACGACGGATGAGGTCAAGAAGAAGATATTCGCTAACGTCTCCGAACGTGTCGCGGTGATGATCCAGGAAGAGATGGAATTCATGGGCCCGACCCGTCTTTCCGACGTCGAGGCTGCCCAGGGACGGATCGTGGAAGCGGTCCGCCGACTCGAAGAGGAAGGCCAGATCATAATCTCCGGTCGAGGCGGCAAAGAGGATATCATTGTCTAAGATCATCCGCACTCAGGTACAGGCTCCGGTTGTATTCATCGGTGAGAAACATCTCGATGTGGAACTGGAGACGAAGGCGGAAAAGCGGCTGGGGTCGCTGTTCCCTGTTGTATCGGTGGTGACCGATTACGACGGTGCCAAATTTATACCCATTCAGCAGATTTTCAAAATCGAGCAGAAGCTTCAGGAAGAGGTCGAAAAGGCGCGCGAGCAAGGCTACAACGAGGGTTTTCAGGCCGGGCACCGGAAAGGTCTTGAGGAAGCGAAGAAGGTGCTTCAGCAGTTTGATCATGCCATCAAGGATGCAGTAACCCAGCGCGAGGCTCTTTTGGAAGAGGCGCGGCAAAAGGTGCTGGATCTGATTCTCGCGATAAGCCGCAAGGTGACTTTTGATGCCGTTGAGGCCGATGCCGACGTTACTCTTGAGATAATCAATGGAGTGATCAGCGGTTTGATTGATCGCTCGAAACTGAAGATCAAAGTCAATCCCAGGCATCATCCTATAGTCGAGCAAAATATCGAGCGTTTCCTCAAGGAATCGACGACCATCAAGGAGATCACGGTCGAGCCTGACCCGAGAGTGCGCTACGGCGGCTGTTTCATTGAGACCCCCAGTGGCGATATCGACGCCCGGCTGGAGTCCCAGTTCGAGGTGGTCAAAGAAGTGCTCGTGTCGGGAGAACAGCGATCGTGATTACCATTCCCTACGATACATATCGATCCAGAATAGAAAAAGCCAGGACCGTCAAGCATTTCGGCAAAGTAACCCAGGTCGTGGGCCTGGTTATCGAATCGGCAGGTCCGGCTATCTCGATCGGGCGGCTTTGCAATATTGAAAATTTCGATGATGGTCAGAAGGTACTGGCCGAAGTAGTTGGTTTTCGCGACGACCGGATTCTGCTCATGCCGCTGGGTCCTATCAGCGGCATCACGCCGGGGGCCATCGTGACCTCGACCTCGGAGCAGCTTCGTGTACCGGTGGGTCCGGAGCTGATTGGCCGAATTCTTGGAGGACTGGGACAGCCAATAGACGGCAAGGGCATGCTGATTACAAGCAGCACCCGCCCCGTCAATGGAGAGCCGATCCCGGCGCTCAAGAGGAAGCGGATCAAAGAGCGACTGCATACCGGTATTAAAGTTATTGACCTGACCTGCACCGTCGGCAAAGGGCAGAGGATGGGAATATTCGCCGGTTCGGGTGTGGGTAAGTCGGTCATGCTGGGTATGATGGCACGAGGCTCATCGGCCGATATCAACGTGGTCGCCCTGGTCGGAGAGCGAGGCAGGGAAGTTCGCGAGTTCATAGAAAAAGATCTTGGCCCGGAAGGGATGAAAAACACGGTGGTGGTGGCTGTGACTTCGGATCAGCCGGCCCTTATCAGGATAAAAGGAGCGATGGTGGCTACGACCATTGCCGAATATTTTCGCGACCAGGGCAAGAGCGTCATGCTGTTAATGGATTCGCTAACCCGAATCGCCATGGCCCAGCGCGAAATCGGCATCGCCGTAGGCGAACCCCCGACAAGCAAGGGATACACACCATCGGTCTTCGCCCTGCTGCCCAAACTTCTGGAACGCGCGGGACAGAACGACATCGGTTCCATCACCGGGCTATACAGTGTTCTGGTCGAAGGCGATGATATGAACGAGCCGGTCAGTGACGCGGTGCGCTCGATCCTCGATGGTCACGTGTCGCTTTCACGCCGGCTGGCTTCTCTGAATCAATATCCGGCGATCGACATTCTCGATTCTATCAGTCGCTTGATGGTGGAGGTTGTTCCGGAGGACGAGAGGCGGCTGGCCGGAAGAGTCCGCGAGATATTGTCCGTTTACAGGGAGGCCGAAGACTTGATTAATATCGGGGCTTACGTTAAGGGGTCCAATTCAAAAATCGACTACGCCATCTCCAAAATAGACGATCTGAATACTTTCTTCCGTCAAGGCATAATGGAACTCTCCGATCCCGAAGAATCCATCCGTCAACTGGCCGAGATAATCGAGTCGTAAGTTGAGGGTTTATGAAGAAGTTTAGGTATCGGCTCCACGCGCTTCTGAAGGTGAAAGAGCACATCGAGAAAGAGCGGCAGAAAAAGCTGGCTTTTACTTTGCAGCGGGTTCAGGAGCAGGAGTTGAAGCTGACAGAGATTGACGGTTTCAGCGAGACAACCAGGGACCGGCAGAGAGAGAGCGCTACGGGAACGTTTTCGGTAGCGGAGATGCTGGTGATTTCACGGTACCTGTTCAAGCTGAAACGTGACTCCCTGCTGGGTCAGGAGTTTCTCAAGGCACTCAAGAAGGAAGAGGACGCTCGCAGGGGAGAACTGCTTGAGGCTACGCGCGAGCGTAAAAAGTACGAAAAGCTCAAAGAACGGCAGCAGGAAGATCACAATCAGCATATTGAAATGGTTCTGGCCAAAGAGTCGGACGAAACCGGCATTACCACCTACCGGCGTAAGAACTCCGGGGCAAAGCGCTGACCGTTTCCATTGACCCGAATACAGAAAAAAATTCCCAATCAAATATGTAATCGATTCCGAAAAGGCTTTGTCGGCAAAGCGGCTGTGTTTTGTAATGCGTTGCTGTGTTGCGGGTTAATGGTTTGATAAGGGTTTGGCACAGCCCATGCTTTAAACAAAGTGGAGGAAAACGTGATAAAAGGAATATATACATCGGCTTCCGGGATGATTCCCCGAATCAAGAAGCAGGAAACGACAGCGAACAACATCGCCAATGTTTCCACCGTCGGCTTCAAGAAAGATACGGTCTTTACCAAGGAATTATCGAAGGCCCAGCGAAGACATCTCCCCAAGCCGTCCGACTGGGAGCGTCCGATGGTTGACGAGGTTTATACCAACTTCGCGCCCGGCGTCTTCGACAAGACCGGTAACCAGCTTGATCTGGCCATTGACGGCGACGGATTCTTCCAGCTTCAACTTCCCGATGGTTCCACGGCTCTGACACGGGCAGGCGCTTTTAGTGTCAGCAGCGACGGTTACATAGAATTTCCAGGAGGAGCTCTTTTGGTATCCGAGGGTGGAGCTATTCAGGTAGGCAACGGAGAGGTTTCGGTGGCTCAGAGTGGTACGGTTCAGGTGAACGGCGCGACAGTGGGCCAGATTACCCCGGTTACGGTCGAAGACGTGGAGCAGCTTGAAAAGCTTGGCAGCTCCATGTTTCGCGTACCGGAAGGGATATCTCTGATTCCGGTGAATTACGCCACGGTTCAACAGGGTTATCTCGAAGCCGCCAACGTTGATGTCGTCAGGGAGATGGTTGATATGATTATCTCCTTCAGGCAGTATGAGGCCGACTCCAAGGCGATACAGATACAGGACCAGTCACTGGATCACCTGTTCAATCGCGTGGGGACCAAGGGTTAAGAAAGTGAAGAGTTGACATAGGAGGTAACTATGATCAAAGCTATGCGAACAGCCGCTACGGGCATGATAGCACAGCAGATGAATGTCGACAACATAGCCAACAATCTGGCCAACGTTAATACGACAGGTTTCAAAAAGAGCAGCGTCGAGTTTCAGGACGTGCTTTACCAGAACATCCGTCAGGCGGGAAGCGCTTCGTCGATAGGCACGCAGGTTCCGGTGGGGTTGTCCATCGGCTACGGTACCAAGCCGGTCGCAACGCACCGTCAGTTCACCGAGGGTGACCTTACGGGCACAGGCAACCCGCTGGATATGGCTATCAGCGGCGATGGTTTCTTCCAGGTGCAGTATCCTGATGGCAGCACAGTTTACACCCGCGACGGGGCTTTCAAGATGTCCGCCGACGGTACGGTGGTGACTTCGGAAGGGTACATGCTGCTTCCGCAGATTACTATTCCCGAAGATGCTACATCGATTTCAATCGGCAGCGATGGTACGGTCGAGGTACTCCAGACCGGTACCGATGTGCCGACGCAGATCGGTCAAATAGAGTTGGCTCGCTTCATCAATCCGAGTGGCTTGAATGCGATCGGGCACAACCTGCTTGCTCAGACGGGAGCTTCGGGTGATCCGGTTACGGATGTCCCGACCCAGAGCGGGTTGGGTTCTATTGACCAGGGTTATCTGGAGATGTCCAACGTGGATGTGGTTGACGAGATGGTCAATATGATCGTGGCCCAGAGAGCTTACGAGATGAATTCGAAGGCGATTCAGACCGCCGATGATATGGCGCAACTGGCCAACAGTCTGAAGAGATAAGGTGATATGACGCTTTTTAAACGAATACTCGCGGTACTCATATTTCTCGTTCCGTCGATCTGCCCTGGTGTGACATCGCTGACGCCCTCTGAAGTGATTTTGGACGAGATTATGGTCACCTATGAGCTGGACCCTCTGGTGTATGAGATCGAGGTGTTGACCAATCAGCTCAAGACCGAGTCTCTCGAGGGACGCCAGTTAACGTTTCGGCCGCTTTCGCAAAAGGAACCTATCGGTTTGTTCACGGTGCTTGCCACCGTTCTGGAGAACGGTGAAGAGATAGAGTCAAACCAGGTCCGTTTGCGGATCAAGAAGTATAAGACTGTTCTGGTCGTAAAGGATCGAGTCGGTCGTAATGATAATCTTTCGCCGGAGCAGTTCGGTCTCGAGCGGATGGAGGTGACGAACCTGACCGAGATGCCGCTGGAGTCGGTGGAGCAAATTGAAGGCTATCGTGCGTCGCGCAATTTGAGGCCGGGTCAAATTTTGACCAGCGGAGCGATCGAGCCGATTCCGGACGTGGAGAGCGGCCGGGAGACACTCATCGTGTACGACGATGGTTTGTGTAAGATCACGGCAACCGGGATCGCTCTTCAGTCGGGTGTCACCGGCGATTATGTCAAGGTGAAGAACAAGGCAACCAAGAAGATAATAATGGCCCGCGTCATTGACGAGAACGCGGTCAGTGTAGACCCATAGGAACAATCTATTAGAGGGTGCTATGAATATAAAAAGGATTTTACTCATACTGGCGGCTCTGCTGCTTTTGCCGTTTACCATCAAGCTGTATGGCGGCGATTTCGGGCAGGCTCAGTCTCTGTTCACCGATATCAAAGCCCACCAGATTGGGGACATTTTGACGGTGCTCATTTACGAACAGAACAATGCCAGCAGCAAGGTCGAGAACAAGACCGAGAAGTCGACAAAATCATCTGTCAGCGGCGGGCCGGGAATCGGAACGCTAGATTTTATCCCGCTTTTCGGCGCCGACGGCGAGAACAAGAACAGTTTCGACGGCAAGGGCGAGAACACCCGCAACGGGTCACTTCGCGCCAAGATGTCGGTGACGGTCATCGATGTCCGGGAGAACGGTGATTTGATAATCGAGGGTTCGAGGACACTCGGTATCTCCGGTGACCGGGAGACCCTGACCTTGACCGGCGTTGTTCGCCAGAAGGATATCACCCCGGACAACACTATCGACTCGTACCTGATTGCCGATGCCGAGATTCATTACACCGGTAAAGGCAGTTCGAATACGGCGTCGCGTCCCGGTTTCGTAACCAGATTCTTCAACTGGCTGTTTTAGGGGGGCATATGCTGACAGCTATATTCAGCAAACTGGCTACGCCGGCAGGCTTGATGTTCATACTGGCCATCGTTTTGATGCTGTGTGCGCCGGCCGAGGCGAATAAAGTCCGCATAAAAGACATTTGCGATTTTCAGAATAAACAGGAAGTGGACCTGATCGGCTACGGACTCGTCATCGGGCTCGATGGCACCGGAGACGGCAGCGGCACGCAGTTCACGATACAGTCGCTGGCCAATATGATGGAGCGGATGGGTCTCACTGTCGACGCCACTAAGATCAAGGTTAAGAACGTGGCCGCGGTTTTGGTTACGGCAAAGATGTCGAGCGTCCAGAAAGAGGGGACCTATTTCGATGTTACGGTGTCATCTATCGGTGACGCCAACTCGCTTCAGGGGGGCACGCTTCTGCTTACGCCGCTGTCGGATGTGAACGGTACCGTCCGGGCCGTGGCACAGGGAGCGGTATCGATTGGCGGGTTTAACGTTCAGGTTGATGAGACGAATAAGATTGTAAATAACTACACGCTGGTGGGTCGCGTCCCGGGTGGAGCCAAGGTAACGGTATCACTTGAGGATACCTCAAACGATTCGCGCGAGCTGTTTCTGTCCCTTCGGGATCCGGATTTCACGACGGCGCATCGAATCGCCGAGCGGATAAACATAAAATATGGCACGACAGCGCTGGCCTTAAACGGCGGAACGGTGCGGGTGATGGTGCCTGATTCGCTCATGCATCCGCTCAATCGCACCGAGTTCATCTCAGATATCGGTCAGCTTTCCGTGGTGCCGGACAACACGGCGCGAGTGGTGATAAACGAAAAGACGGGAACGATTGTCGCCGGCGAGCACGTGACTATTGAGCCGGTGGCCATTGCTCATGGCACGATTACGGTCAATATACAGTCAACGCCGGTCATATCGCAGCCGGAGCCGTTCAGTTCCGGCGAGACCGTGGTGACCCAGGATTCGCGCATCAATGTGAGTGATGAGATGGCGAGAGTGGTGCATCTGAAGCGTTCGGTGTATCTGTCCGATGTTGCCAGCGCTCTAAACAAAATCGGCGCCACGCCGCGCGATATCATCGCCATATTCCAGGCGCTCAAGCAGGCGGGAGCCCTCAGATCGGAGTTGATAATTCTCTGATGTCGATAACCGCTGCCAAAAACGCAGGTGTCGTGGTTCCGCAGTCCGATGTCGAGAGACTGAAGGACCAGAAGTCGGGCACTCTCGAAGGCGAAAAGGCCAGACTGAGGAAGGCCACGCAGGATTTCGAGTCGTTTTTCATGTACCAGATGCTGAAAACGATGCGCAAAACTGTGCCGGAATCAACCTTCAACGAAGGAGGGCCGTTTTCGGGTGACAACAGCAAGGACATTTTTACCGAGATGTTCGATATGGAGTTGTCGAAGAAGATGGTTTCGGGCGGTCAGCAGTCAATATCGGAGATGCTTTACCGGTCGATGGAAAAGCTGGTGGAGGCACAATTCGATCCGGAGAATAAGGTTAACGAAGTAAGGCCGCTGAGCGAAGAGGCCCGTCAGACGATTAAGATCGAGCCAGTGCCGTTTGAGCCGATTACGGAGCCGGCGAAAACCATCGAGATTCCGGTGGAAGAGCCAAAGCAGCTTCCGGTGCTATCACGCCCTGTATCTATGAAGCAGGACTCGATTTTGTCGCGCTACGGCGAATATATCGCCCAGGCGGCCGACACGACATCGCTTGATCCGGCTCTGATCGTTTCGGTAATCAAGGCCGAGTCCAACGGTGACGCTTCGGCAGTGTCGCCGGCGGGGGCAAAAGGTTTGATGCAGCTAATGGACTCAACCGCTTCGGATTACGGTGTGGATGAAGTTTTTGACCCGGGGCAGAATATCGATGCCGGCAGCCGTTACCTCAAGCACCTGGTGGACCGTTTCGGATCGCTTCGGCTGGCGCTGGCCGCATACAACGCCGGTCCGGGGAATGTGGAACGTTACGGCGGCATCCCGCCCTTCACCGAAACCCAAAAATACGTTGAGAAAGTCATAGATACACTCAACTCGCTCGGTCAAACGGAATGTGATGCGACACCTAAAGAGTGGGTTGCTAAAGTCGATAATAGTGAGTAGGACGCTCGCATGGGAATATAGGATATGATAAACAAGCTGATAGAGATCATTGGCAGGGAAGCCGCCATCTTCGAGGCATTTCTGGAGCTTCTGGAGAAGCAGCAGGAGATGCTCGTCAAGAATGACGCGGAGGGGTTAAGCCACATAACGGACCTGCAGAGGGAAAAGCTCGTGGAAAGCCAGCTGCTCAACAAGCGGCGCCTCGAACTTGTCCGCGAGATCAAGATTGCCAACAATATCGACGGTGATCTGAATGTCACCCGACTTCTTGATATTGTCGATCAGGATCAGGCCGACCGCCTGCAAAAACTGCAGCGCATTATTCTCGATCTCAATGACAAAATTACCACGACCCGTAATCAGAACGCCATGCTTTTGAACCGTTCCCGCCAGTATATCATGAAGACCATGGAAATGCTGTCGCGAGTGAACAGTCCTGAGTCCACCTATACTCAGGAGGGATCTTCAAAAGAGCACAGCAAAAACATTGTCGTGGACAGGAGGGCGTGATGGCCGGTTTATTCCAGACTTTAGACATAGGACGCAGAGCGCTATTGGCCAACCAGGCTTGTCTCAATACGGTGGGGCACAATATCGCCAACGTCGATACTCCCGGGTATTCCCGGCAGAGAGTGAACATCTCGGCAACCTATCCCCTGCAGACCACGCAAGGCGTGCTCGGCACGGGAGTAGATGTTACCGATATCAAGCATATCCGCGACCTCTTTCTCGGTCAGCAGTATCGCCAGGAAAACAAGTCGCTGGGACAGTGGTCCTACAAGGAGAAGATCTATTCCCAAATTGAAACCATGTTCAATGAGCCGAACGACAACACTCTTTCGGATCGTTTGAATGCTTTCTGGGAATCCTGGTCGGCGCTGTCGACTTACGAGGGCACGCGCGAAAATATCCTGGCGGAAGCGGAGCGTCTGACAAACGGCTTTCATGAGTTGTCGTCGGAGCTTACCCGACTTCAGGAGTCGCTCGATGAGGACATAGTAAATGTGACCGAACAGGTCAATATGATCACCACGGAAATCGCCATGCTCAACAATCAGATCAAATCGCAGGAGCTCGGGGGAACCCACGCCAATGATCTGAGAGACAGGCGCGATTTGCTTCTGGATGAGCTGTCAACGCTCATAGATGTCAACAGCGTCGAGCAGGCCAACGGTGACCTGACAGTTTACATGGGGTCGATGTCGATCGTGAACGGTCCGGAGTCTATTCGGGTCGGCACCAAGCTCGTAAACATAGACGGCGTACCGACCCACAAGCTGGTCTGGGAGGGAACCTCGGTTGAACTGGTCAACAAAAACGGGCAACTGAAGGGTCTGATAGACTCACGCGACAAGATCGTGCCGAAGTATATGGATGAGCTCAACACGCTGGCGCGTACTATCGTGGAGCAGGTGAACGCCATCCACGTGACCGGGTACGGAGCCAACGGCTCGACCGGCGTTAATTTCTTCGATCCGGATTGTGTCGAAGCGCACAACATCTGTATAAGTGCGGAGATTTTACATGACCCGTCACGTATTGCCGCCTCGGCCAGCGGTGAGGAAGGCGACCAGGAAACCGCGGTAGCGATTAGCAAGCTTCGCGATACCGGGGTGCTCGAAAACGGAACTTTATCCATAACGGAATATTACAATTCGATGGTTGGAGCGCTGGGTGTGAAATCGCGAGAAGCCCAGTCGTTCGCATCGAATTTTGATTTGCTGACACAGCAGATATCCAACTCCCGCGAATCGGTTCAGGGGGTATCCCTGGATGAAGAAATGACCAATATGGTCAAATATCAGCAGGCATACGAAGCCGCGGCGCGGGTCATAACAGCTATTGATGAAGCCCTCGATACGGTTATCTCAGGGATGGGGATAGTCGGAAGGTAACAGGGCGGTTTGACAGGCAACACTAAGGAGGGTGTACTGTGCTGATACTAACAAGGAAGTTGGGTGAGTCTATTAACATCGGGGAGGACATCAGAATCTCCGTGTTGGGGATTCACGGCCGACAGGTAAGAATCGGGATTGACGCTCCGCTCGATGTGGTGGTGCACCGCGAGGAAATTTATGTGAAGATACAGGAAGAGAATCGCAGGGCATCGAAGTCAATCACCAAGGATTTGAAGGGAATGGTCAACCTGATCAAAGGAAAGATTTCCAGCGGCAAGAAGGAGACTGCTTCTGCTCCGGAAATCGACTACAAGGATGACAGCCGTAAGGAGAAAAACTCGTCCAGCAATCGTCGCCCCCGCAGGCCGTAGCGACGTAGCGGCGGTCAGGAGTTAAGCGATGAGAGTAACGAACGCCATGATGAACAGCGCGGTGTTGTATAACACCCAGGCTGCTCTATCGCGGCTGCTTAAAGTGCAGACGCAGTTGTCCAACGGCAGGCGAATCAACCAGCCTTCCGACGATCCCCTTGGCACAATTCGTGACCTGGATTATCGCTCGGAACTGGCCAAGAACGCCCAGTACCAGAAAAATGTCAGCCGGGGCCAGCAGTGGCAGCAGTCATATGACACGGTTTTGGCCGACGCCAAGGACCTTATTACCCAACTGAGGGAAATCGCTGTCACCATGGCCAACGAAGTGGCCGATGATGACGGTACGTCCCGCACCGCGGCCGCGACCGAAGTGAAGCAGATATTCGAGCAGTTGATGCAGCTGGGCAACCACAAACTGGAAGACAAGTACATTTTCAGCGGTTACCGCACCGACGAACGGGCGCTGATAGCGTCCAGCAACGGTGTGCGTTATAACGGCGATTACGGCTCGATAAAGTTTGAGATCGACAACTCCACGGATATGCCTATAAACATCAACGGCGCCGACACCTTCCTCAAGCAGTTCTCGGTCCTGGGGGAAAACGCCGACCTCGATGTGGGTGTTACCGGCAGCACCCTGCTGTCGAACCTGCATAATGGCGAAGGTGTCGATCTGGCTCCGGGTTCGTTTACCATTGTTGACCGAAACACGGGCATTACCGCGAACATATTCCTGGGCTTCTGCACCACGGTCGAGGAGGCGGTCAACGGTATCAACGCCTATCTGACCTGGTTCGGGATTGGAAATCTCACCGCCAGGATTGGGGATGAGGGGAACAACATTCTGATGGATACGACCCAAAACGGTCTGATTTCCGAGGTGACTTCGCTTGACGTCATAAACGGCGGAAACGGGGTCGATCTCTCGGAAGGTAAGATTCGGTTGACGGATCATGACACGATCGATGTCCAGATAGATTTCAGCGGGTCGGAAACGATCCTTGACATAATTGACAATTTCAACGGGCAGGTTCAGGCGGCGGGCATACCGAACTTATCGATGCGGATAAATGCGGCCGGAACGGGCTTTGAGATAGTCGATAACAACGGTACGCCACTCGGATTGTCTATTGAGGAGATTGGCTATCACAGCAGCGTCGCCGCCAACCTGGGAATTGACGGGCAGATTAATCCGACGCTCGTGGGTGATGATTTGAACCCGACGGTCAGTTTTGAGGTCATCGAGGGACCGGGAACCACAGCCGCAGATCTGGGCATTGTGGGCGAATTCTTCGCCGATTTCCCGGGGGCCGATCTGGATCCGCTTCTTCTCGAATCTACCAATCTTGCCGATCTCAATCACGGGCTGGGGTTCGAGCTGGGCGAAATCAAGGTCTGTCAGGGCGAGCGAACAACGTTTCTCGATCTCGGCAGTCCGTCAATCGTGACCGTACAGGACGTCCTGGATGCTTTCAACACCTCCGGTCTGGATATCACGGCATCGATTAATCCCGACGGCCGGGGAATTCAAATAGTGAATAACGACCCGACGCGGTCGTTCACGATAGAGGATGTGGCCAACGGCAGCACCGCCATGGATTTCGGTATCTATGGATCAAGTGACATGATGGGCTCGGCGCTCGCGTTGATCAACGCGCTGGAGGCGGATGATCAGGAGGCCGTCGGGCTACTTCTGGGCAATTTCGAGAGCGCTATCGATCAGCTTCTGTACGAACGTTCATCGGTGGGCAGTCGGTCCATTCGGCTCGAGAGCACGACGGGTCGACTGGTCGATCAAGAGCTGACTTTCACTCAAAGGTTGTCCGAGGTCGAGGACGCCGACATCACCGATTTGGCCAGCAGACTGGCCGTATATGAGAACAATTACCAGGCGGCGCTTCTTGCCACCGCCAGAATTATACAACCGTCATTACTGGATTTTCTGAGATAGACAAAGAAGGATGGGATCTATGATAGTTAACAGTTTGCGACTGGGACAGCTTGAGATTCCCGATGAGAAAGTGGTCAGAACCGTCAAGCCGATACTCGGTTTTGAGCATCTGACACGTTATTGTTTGGTGGATGTCGAGGAGACGAAGCCATTTTTATGGTTTCAGTCGGTCGACGATCCGGCGGTAGCGTTTCTCGTCATCAATCCCAGGGTGTTTTTCCCCCGTTACAGGATCGAGGTAAACTCCAATGAGATAGCGGAGCTCGAAGTCGACAGAGTTGAATCGGTGGAGACTTATGTGATTGTGACGGTACCGGAGGACCCCAGCGAGATTTCAGCCAACCTTCAGGGACCGGTGATAATCAACACCGAGAACAACAGGGCTAAGCAGTTGATACTGGTTAATTCCGAGTACTGTATCGCTCATCGGATTTTAGACACGTTGCCGAAACAGGCAAAAGAGGCTGAAACCGAAATTCCCGAACTGGCCGGAGTGTAGGTCAGGACGTTTTTGATTGCCGCTACGGACCTTGATCGCCGTGCGGTGGCAACCGACATAGGAGTCAAAGCATGGATCATCCACAGATCGCCCTCTTGCGCGAGCAATTGTCGCAGGGTAGCGTGACGATTGACGAAATCACCAGACTCGCCAACGAATCCCTGGTAAATAATGACCTGGAGAAAGCCTACTCGTTAATCTCAATACTGGCGGAGCAGCCAGATGTGTCCGGCCACCTGCTGTCTACCGCGGCGGCAGTCGCGCTGGCGCGCGGGGAGCGGGAGCATGCCTACGGTTTGTTCGAAAAAGTTCTCGACCAATCGCCGGATGATTTTGACGCCGGTTACAATCTGGCGCTGCTGGACTTGCAAAATGGCGCCCTGGCTGAGGCGCAAAGTCGGCTCAAGGAGCTATTGAAGAAAAATCCAAAAAACGCGGCGCTGTATAATGATCTGGCGGTGCTGCACATTAATAAAGATGAAGTCAGCGGGGCTTTGGACTGCTGGCGTCAGGCGCTGCTCATAGATCCAAATCTCTCTCTTGCCCGTGACAACGCCATGGAAATCCTTGTCGAGAAGAAGATGGTCGACGAAGGCAAGCGGCTGCTGCTGCTTAACGCCAGGGCATCCGGAGTGACCCACAAGTCGATCAGGGAGATAAGAGGCTGGGCCAGAAACCTTGAGAAAATAGCCGACGAGCAGGACGCAGTAGTCCTCGAGCCAGGGAAGCGAACGGAGATGCGGGCGATTTCCGGCAAGAAGATAGCCGTATTCGCCGGCATTGATACGTTTGCCGTCGATATAGTGCGTCATCTGGCGCTTGCCAACGAAATCAAAACCTTTAACGGCGGCTCGCGAGAGCGGATGCGTCAGCTCCTGGAATGGGCCGATATCGCCTGGTTCGAGTGGTGCGACCAGCTACTCATCGAGGCTACCACCATGCCCAAAACGTGTAAAATGGTCTGTCGCCTCCACAGTTACGAGGCGTTCAGCGATATGCCCGGTAGAGTCGATTGGACCAAGGTCGATCTGTTGATTTTCGTGAATGGATCCGTAAAAGACGTGCTCGACAAGCATTTCAAAATAACGACGCCATACAAGGTTATCCATAACGCTGTGGACACCACCCTGTACACGATTCCCCGGTCAAAGGTTTACGGCAAGAAAATAGCATCGGTCGGATACATTAATTATAAGAAGAATCCGGAGTTGTTGCTTTATTGCTTCAAGAAGATTCATCAGTACGATCCCCAGTACACGCTCCACCTCGCCGGAGCGCATCAGGACCCGCGCATTCAGTTGTATTTTGAGCATTTTCTGAAGGAAAACCCGCTGCCGGTTTATTTTGACGGATGGATAGATGATATGCCGGCGTGGTACGCGGACAAGGATTTTGTCATATCAACCTCGCTGTTTGAGTCATTCCACTATTCGATTGCCGAGGGGATGGCCGCCGGGTTAATGCCGCTGATTCACAACTGGTACGGGGCGAAGGGGTTGTATCCCCGGGAATACCTGTACAATGACCCGGACGAATGTCTGGAGCTTCTCAAGAGGCTGGAGAAAGATGATAGAGCCGGGCTGGCAGAGAAAAACCGCCAGTTTATTATTGATAACTATGGGCTCGAGGATAAACTCGCTACGATTTCGAACGAACTTGCTCAATTGATAGAGCAGCAAACCGCGCAGCTTCAGCCGCATTGACGAAAGAATCATGAGCAGGAACAACAAGAGCAGGACAAAACAGAAGACGAACTCGACCGTCGTCGGCAACAGCGAGCTTGACCGGCTGCAGAGGGCCGTCGCGCAAAATGCCGATGACATCAAAGCACGTCTGATGCTTGCGGATCACTACCTTCAGAATGGAACCGAGGAGAAAATCGTAGAAACCCTGTTGTCTCTGGAATCGCGGTATCCATTCGATGACGAGACATCCAGAAAGGTCTACAACCGTCTGCTGGCATTCGGGTATGCCAACATTAATAGGCTGGTTGAGGCGGAAGAGATATGTGAGCGGGGATTGAAAGATGAACCCGGGGCGCTGGATTTCAGATATGTGCTGAGCTATGTTCACCTCAGAATGCGCGAATATGATAAAGTTATTACCCGGGGGAACGAATACCTCCGGCAATACGAAAAACTCGAGGAGGATAAGAGTCCGCGAGTCGAGTACTCGGCATCGACCAACTACCTGAGCCAGTTGTTGAACTTTTTAGGGTCAGCCTACTTCGAACGTTCGCAATGGCAGCAGGCTATCGATATGTTCGACAGGTCGCGACAGTTGGATCCGGCAAATCATTTGCCCTACATAAATCTGGTAAACGTAGCCCGGCATCACGGCGATCTCGATTCGGCCAGGTCGATTATCGCGGAAGGGTTGAAGAAGTGCCGTCAGGTACAGGAATTGAGGCTTCTCTCCGCCAGCCTGAACGAGCGGGCCACGGTGTCGGCCTGTCTGATGGTGAAAAACGAGGAAGAACTGCTGCCGGACTGTCTCGAATCGATTCGTGACTGGGTGGATGAGATAATAGTGGTTGATACCGGTTCGACCGACCGAACGGTGGAGATCGCCGAGTCATTCGGCGCGAAGGTGTTTCATCAGCCGTGGGAAGGCAATTTTTCCAAACACCGCAACTATTCCGTCGAGCTGGCCACCAGTGACTGGGTGTTTATCATCGACGCTGACGAGCGGTTTGTGGAGGATGATCTCCCGTCGCTTCGCCGGCTTATCAATCAGGATGATGTAAACATTATCTCGATTAATGTATTCAACGTTTACGGCAAGAAAGAAGAATTGACGACCTTTCTGCCATCGGTGAGGTTCTGGAGGAAGAAGGTCGGTCTTCGCTATGAAGGAATCGTTCACAATCTGCTGAAGCTGGGGGAAGAGCACCTCGTGCTCAGGACAGGAATCAGGATCAAGCATCTTGGGTACGGTTTGAATCCCGAGAAGATGCGTGCCAAGTTTCTTCGCAGTAAAGTGCTTTTGGAAAAACAGCTCGAAGAGAACCCCGACAATGCTTTCGCGCTGTTTAATTATGCTCAGCTTCTTAAGGGGGAAGGGGCAGGTTATCTGGCCAATAACATTCCTGTCATCATAGAATCCGCATCGCGGGCCGTGGAACTCACCAATCCGAAAAACAAGGCTGATCGGCACGTGCATTTGATGTGTCTCGATCAAATCGCCTGGGCGAACTTCAACAAACGTGATTTCAAGACGGCAATGGAATATTGCGATAGAGCACTTGAACTCAAGCCGGATTATCTCGACCCGCTTCTTTTGAAAGCACACATCTACGCTCAACAGGAGCAGTGGCAAGATGCACGTGAGGCTTATAATCGGTATCTCGACATACAGGCGAATTATGATCCGGGCGTCGAGACGGACTGCCTGATACTGACCCACATCGACAGCCGGGCAAACGCCTACTATGGACTTGGCCTGATTGCCGAAATGATGTCAGTCAGGCAGGAGGCGAAAGAATACTATCTGAAGACAGTGGAGCTTTATCCCGGTTACTTTGAGGTGAACCTTCGTCTGGCAGATATTTTCATGGCCGAGGGCAGTCTCGATGAAGCCGAGAAATACTACCGCAATCAGTTTGATTTGACGACGCGGCGGGTGGATTCCGCTGTTGGTTTGGCCGCCATAGCTCTGGCGAGGCAGAATACCGAGCTGGCCGAACAGTGGTATCAAAAGGCCATAGAAGTTGACAGCGCGAATGCGGCGGTGAGGATCAAATACGGAAGACTGCTTCTTGATACAAATCGTGACAATGAGGCCGAGAGTCAATTCAGGGCGGCGATTGAATTGTCGGATAATGCGAGGACCCGTCTGGAACTGGCCGAAACATACATGAAATCAGGCCGCTTGGAGCAGGCAGTGGCTTATTATGAATCGGTACTTGAGAAAGCAGGTCAGAACGCAGCCCTGCTCAATGACCTTGGCAACTGCTATTTCAAAATGAAACAGTTTGACAGAGCGGAGCAGTATTACGAGCAGGCTTTGGCGAAGGGAACGCCGCTGGATGTTGCCTACCGCAACCTTGGACTTGCTAAGGCACGGCAGAATAAGTCGTTAGAGGCGATTGAAGCGCTGGCCAAGTATCTTCAGCTAAACGGCGCCGAACCCCAGATTCGAAAGATTATCGGTGATCTGCATCTTGGATGCGGTCAGTTTTCCGAAGCGCTCGAGCATTATGAGCAGTATCTGGGTAGTTGTCCTCAGGACGCCGGTGCGCTTTTCAATCTGTCAGAGTGCTATCTCAATATGGGACATAGCGATTCGGCCAGACTCGGCTTCAGGCGGGTTCTCGAACTCGATCCCGAATGCGAGCCGGCCCGAAAAAAACTGGAAAATCTCAGTCAGCCGGTTTTGAGCGCGTGATTTTTCGGTAATCCAGCCTTCAAAACACACATCTTAAAATCACTCTAAACTATAAAGTCGGAGTGATTTCTGCCGATTACAATCTTAAGGGATTATAACAACTATGAGAGGAGTACAACTGATTCAGAGAGTAAGGAGGGTTGCGTAATTGCTGAGGCGGCGGGCCATTGATGCAGGTCCAGCCGGTAATCCTGTCACATGGGAAGTGAACGTTTGTGTCGAACAACAGAAACCAACATAACTAAATCGGGGTAAGGACACCCCAAACTCTTCAAGGAGGAGATGACACATGTCACTTCGCATTAACCACAACCTGGCAGCGCTCAACGCGCACAGAAACTTGGTGGAAACCAACAGCGCGTTGGAAAAATCCATGCAGAGGTTGTCATCCGGTTACCGGATTAACCAGGGTGCCGATGATCCGGCCGGTCTGGTTATTTCCGAGCAGTTCCGTGCTCAGATTGCCGGTCTGAACCGCGCTATCGCGAACTCGGAAGGATCGATTTCGATGATCCAGACTGCTGAAGGAGCCATCACCGAAATTAACAACCTGTTGATTTCGATGAGGGAGTTGGCCATTCACGCGGCCAACGAAGGCTTCAACGATGCCGATCAGCTGGCAGCCGACCAGGCTGAAATCGACAACGCGATCACCACTATCGATCGCATTGCCGCCAACACTCAGTTTGGTACGAAGAAGCTGCTCGATGGCAGCAAGGACAACATCGCCACGATTACGTCGGCCAACAGCTCCGGCGTAACGATCAAGGAATCGTTCCTCAGCGATGGTCTGCACTCGATCACGGCTACCAAGACCGCCGATCCGAGCGCCGCGCTGAACACGACCTCTTTGGGTCTGTCGCTGGCTAACACCGACGGCGATCCGTACAACCTGTCCGAGGGCATCCACAATATCGACGTCCTTCAGGCGTCCGATACCGCCCAGAAGAACTCCGGCGCTATCACCATGGCCGATGCTTTTGGTAACGGTCTGGAGATCGCTGCTGCCGGTACGGTTGCTATGCTGTCATCCTCAGCCACCGGTGGTGCTGCTGACGCTACTAACGTAGGCACCTATTCTGTCGTTCTGAACTATCAGGAGAATGGTGAGTCGCCGACCGGTGACCAGACACTCCGCGTTGCTGTTGAGGCTGGTGACAACAGTGCCTCAATAGCGGCCAAGATACAGGCGCAGGTAAACCTTAACACTGCTCTGGCCGGTAAGGTGGTTGTAACCGGTACTGACGATGGTGAGATTCGTTTCAAGACCGCCAACCAGGGTGCCCAGTACTCACTGCAGACCAAGGCTTCCTCGACCACAGCGGCTGCCGCTCTGTTCACGGTGGGTGCCGCCAATGACCGTGGTGCCTCTTCCGGCACTATCGCGATGACTGTCAACACGGCGACCAATAGTGCAGCGTCCAATGCGGCCATCGTTATAAACGCTTCGGTTTATAGCAGCCTTGCTGACCTCGTGACTCGTCTCGACACCGCTCTGGACACTGCTTTCGGCAAAGTTCAGGGTAATACGGGCGTTTCGGATATCGATGCTGAGGTTGTCAACAGCAACCAGATCAGCATTCATACCAACGACGAAGGTTCGTCTTATACGTTGAAGGTTGACGCTGGTCCGACCGGGACCCAGAACGTATTGAACGTTCTCAATATGACCGTTGATACGCTGGCAAATTCCGGAACCGATGCCTTAATTGCGTTCGACAACTATACCAACACCGTTGACGCTGTCAAGTATGGTTCGACCAGCGACATTACGCTGAAGAACAAGGCTGATGGCGTTACCGGTCAGGGTCTCGTTGAGATGACCGTAGCTACCGCTCTTAACGGCGTTAACCTCGGCAGCCTGCTTCTTGATGTTCAGGCCGCGAAGTTTGATGTCCGTCTGGACGGCGGCCCGGCCACTTCCGTTACCGCCGGTGTCGAAAGCACGGTATTCAACGCCGATCGTTCGGAGTCTCTCAGACTGCTTTACAGCCTGACCTCCGAAGGCGGCACCGAGACCATCAACAACGTCGACCAGTCGCTGGTCTTCCAGATTGGCGCCAACGTCGGTCAGACCGCCAGCATCGGTCTGCGCAACATGTCGGCTTCATCGCTCGGAACCGGTCTTTCCGACAACATGTTCCGTGCGCTGTCCGAAATCGATGTGACCACCGTACAGGGCGCTCAGGATGCCCAGTCGATTATCGACGCGGCTATTAATGAGGTTTCCACGACCCGTGGTACTCTCGGTAGCTTCCAGAAGAACACTCTGGAATCCAACCTGAGAAACCTCAGGATTGCGGCTCAGAACCTGACGGCTTCTGAATCGCAGATTCGCGACACTGACATGGCTGAAGAGATGTCAGAATTCACCAAGAATCAGATTCTGGTCCAGGCCGGTACTTCGATGCTGGCTCAGGCTAACCAGCTTCCGCAGGTGGTTCTGTCGTTGTTCTAAGCCATCTTTAAATACTCCGGGGGAAGCCGACCGCTTCCCCCGGGGAGATAAACAGCAGATGTTCTGATGAGATGACATTGATGTCTGAGTTTTACAGGAGTTGATATGGCGGGCACCGTCTCCATAACCGGAATAAACTCCGGACTCGATTACGATACCTTAATAAACAGCATAATAGAAATCGAACGGCAGAATGCCTACTTGCTCGAAAACGAGCAGGTCCAAAAACAGGCCGTGATCTCTGCTTTCCAGTCGCTTCAGGCAAAATTTCTGGCTCTGAGCACAGAGCTGAGCAAACTCAAAAAGACCAGCACGTTCGAGCAGTCGTCGGTAAGTGTTTCCGACGAAAGCGTGTTGACAGCGACTACCGATGGTCGGGTGAGCAGTGGTTCTTATGATGTACGGGTGTTATCCCTGGCGCGCAACCAGCAGTTGGCCAGCCAGGGCATTTCCAGCGATTCCATTTCGGCCTTTGGCACCGGCACGATAAGCATACAGGTGGGAAGCGGGGCAACCCGGACAGTTACCATTGATTCATCGAACAATTCTCTATTAGGTATCAAAAATGCTATTAATGACGCCAAGATAGGCGTCACGGCATCGATTATAAATGACGGTTCCGATTCGAATTCCTATCGCATGATTTTGACATCGGACAAGCCGGGAGCGGCCAACCGCTTTACGGTGACCTCGGATCTGGCCGGTGGGCAGGGTCTCGATTTCAATAATTCCTCGTTCGATTCTCCCGAAGCGGTCCTGATGAACTCATCCTCATCGTCGCAGATATCACTCGGGAGCACGGCGGCTTTCACCGGCTCCGAGAACAAGGTGTACACCTTTACGGTGGGTGGTACAGGGACGCAGACTATTGGCAGCGATAATATCACTCTCAACTGGACCGATGGCACCAATTCGGGAGCGATAATTGTCACCCAGGCCGATGCCGAGGTGTTGCTGGTGGGGGATGGGTCCGATGGTCTTACGCTGAATTTTTCTTCCGGCACACTGACCGCCGGTGATCAGTTTCAGGTCAGTACCTTCTCACCGCTTCTCCAGGAAGCTTCGGATGCAAGGATAACCCTTGGTTCGAGCGGCGGCAGCGGTTCGCCTATCGTTGTAACGTCGGATACCAATTCATTCGATGATCTTATCGGCGGATTATCTTTGACTGTGTCCCGCGAAACCGAGCCGGGGGAGAGTGTGACGGTGAACACCGACCTCGACACGACGGGCGTCAGGCAGCAGGTCGAGTCGTTTATATCGAAATACAACGCCATTATTAAGTATATTAACGAGCAGAATTCCTATACTGAAGACTCCGAGGATGCGGGGATACTTTTCGGCGATTTCACGGTGTGGGGTCTTCAGAATTCCCTCAGTAGCAATATCAGCGCCGTCATTGACGGTATCGAGGGGGAATACAATCAGCTTCGGACCATAGGCATAAGGACCAACGGCGACGGTACGTTGTATCTCAGTGATTCCTCGAAGCTGGAAAACGCTCTTCGCAACAATCTGGACGATGTTATCAGCCTGTTCGCCAGCGCGGGTGATTCATCGAGTTCATTTATAGAATTCGTGTCGTCGACTTCGAAGACAAAGATTGGCGAGGCGCTGGAGGTTGACATCACCCAGGTGGCGACCCACGGAAGATTTCAGGGCGGTGGTATTACCAGTCCGTCGACCTCCGGTATTACTCTCAGCAATACCAACAATCGTCTGCGCGTCAAGGTGGATGGGCTGACTTCGAACGAGTTGATTCTGGCGGCCAGGACTTATACCTCCGGTGCGGAACTGGCCCGTGAGATTCAGAATCAGATAGATGCTGATTCGAAGATTGGCAATCGCGGGATGACGGTAGAGTGGATTGAGACGGGCGCGACCACCGGCTATCTGAATTTCGAAAGCTCTACCTATGGTACGGGCAGCAAGATCGAGATGATTACATCGCAGACCAACTCAGCCTACACCCTGCTGGGGCTGGCGACCGGTGTTTCGCATGAAGGTCTGGATGTTGCCGGGACCATTAACGGCGAAGAGGCCGAGGGGAAAGGTCAATTTCTCGAAGGAGTGGAAGGTAACGCGACCACAGAAGGATTGAAGATAAAGGTGACGCTTGAGGCCGGGCAACTGGTGAGCGGCGCCGAGGGGACTATTACGATCACCAAAGGTGTCGCGGCCCGCATGTATGACTATGTGGACAGCGTGACGGCGTCGGGCGACGGTGTCATCGACCGGCGCATTAAGGCCTACCAGAGCCAGATTGATACGCTCGTGGAGCAGGTGGCTGATATTGATGAGCGCCTGGAGTACCGCCGTCAGACGCTATACCAGCAGTTTTACGCTATGGAAGAGGCGCTGGGCCTGTTGAATTCGGAGTCGAGCTATCTCACGCAGCAATTAGATGCCATTAACGCGAATTGGAAAGCTCTCAATAAAGACTAACATCCACGTATAGGAACATCTATGTCAAACAACGTTAACGCTTATCAGAAGTCCGAGATCATGGGCAAATCGCAACTGGATTTGATCCTGCTTGTTTATGACGGCGCTATTTCGGCTTTCAAGGCGGCCTCCAGGGCCTACCGGGAGAATGAAAGCAACAAGGGTTTCGAACAACTCGAGCGGGCAAAGCGATTTGTCACTCATCTGTACACTACTCTTGACAACGAAAAGGGCGGCGAGATCGCCGAACAACTTGGTAAGCTGTACGCGTTTGTGATAAATCAGACAAACGTGATTGAGGGCACGAAAGATTTGAAGCTGATTGACGATAACATAAGTGTACTGAATAATCTTCGGCAAGGCTGGCTGGGTCTCAAACAGCAGCAGAGCGGCCAGAAAGAACCGGAGGACAAGGCACAGCAGCAGGCTTCACTCGACCTTGTCACTCTGGCTTGATTATGGAACAAACGAATCAAAACGCTATCAGTCAGCTCGAGAAGGAGCTGGTAGCGATACTCAAAGAGGAATATTCCTTTTACCAGGCGCTTTATGTGATGCTGGACAAGCAGCGCGATTTCATCAAGTTCGAGAACGATGGGAAACTTCTCGACCTGTTCGCTGAAATCGAGCGCTGTCATATGCGCATTAAGAAGTCGGAAGAGAAGCTCGAAGCCATCAAGACCAAACATCCGAAACTGTTCAAGCTGGCGGTGATCGCTCCCGATGTGCGCAAGATAGTCAACGGTATTGTCACTCTGATCAAAAAGAGCTCGGCTTTGGTAGAAGAGAACGAGGAATACGTCAGGTCAAGACACGACCGTCTGAGAACGGAGCTCGGCGAATTGAAAAACAGCCACAAGATACTGCAATATATCCAGAATGAAGCACCTTCGGCGCAGTTCGTCGACAGTAAGAATTGAATAAATCAGCGTATACCCGGGTCGGGGCGTAAACGCCGCGATTGCCGGAGACACCGGTATATAGGAAGTAAGGAAGGTGTAGAGATGCAAATAGGACCGATTAACGACGGCAATGCCGTCATCGAGGGTTCGGGCCAGCGGCCCGAAAGGAGCACAAGACCGGCAGAAAATGTCGGCGCGAATTCCGAAGCGCTCGGAAAAGAGAAGTGTACAGCAGACAAGGCGACCGCTAACGAAAAGATGGAAGACAACAACCGGGAGATTGACAGGCTCCAGGAAATCCGCGATCGTATCGACTCCGGGTTTTATGACCAGCAGTTAGTGAAAGAGATCATGGTCGACAGGCTGCTTGACGAAATGCTGGAAAATATCAATAAATTCTATAGATAACGGTCAGGTATGATAACTGCTGAGATAGACAATAAAATCAAAAGAGTAGTCTCGAACATCAGAAATCTGCCCACGCCGCCGATCGTGTTTCACCAGATCCAGAAGGTGATTAATGATCCGGGTGTCAGCGCCGAAAAGGTCGCCAACATTCTCGCTGAGGATCCGGCGATGTCGGTGAAGGTGCTCAGGCTGACAAACTCCGCCTTTTACGGGCTGGCGAGAGAAATTGAGTCGGTCAAGCAGGCCGTAGTAATAGTCGGCTTTGAGGCGATAAAAAATCTGGTGCTTTCTGCTTCGGTGCTCGATATGTTCAAGGGAAAGAATATAGACGAAGAATACCAGGAAAAGTACTGGCGTCACTCGCTTTCCACGGCGTTTTGCTGCCGTTTGCTGGCCCGGAGACTTCGGTCGCGCGGTATGGTCGATCCGGACTCGGCTTTTTCGGCCGGACTGCTTCACGATGTGGGCAAGATGGTCATTTGCTGTTTCCTGCCGGATGAGTGGAAACGATACAAGGCCGAACGTGAAGCCGATACAAATTCCGAGGATTTCGAAATCGAAGAAAGGCTGTTCGGTTTTACTCACAGCCAGGTTGGCGGGTTTCTGGGGACACAGTGGAAAATTCCCCATAAGCTGGTTGAAGCGATTACGCTTCATCACCACCCGCAACTCGAAGAGAAAAAGGACCCCATTACCTATATCGTATACCTTGCGGATTATATCTCAAAGCGGGCATTCTACGAAGAAGAAGAACAGCATCTTATCGCCGAACCCGACCGCAGCGTGATGGCGTATATGGCTGTGAACGACGACGATTTACTTAATTTTGACTCGGAGCTGAAAGCGGAGTACGCCAAGGCCGAGACTTTCATGCAAATAGCCGGTTTGTAAGAGCGGCCGCAGAGGGGGACGGCCGATGTTCCGCATCGGGGGGCTGCAACGTAACCTGTTGAAGTCCAATGAATTTTATTTGACCGCCCGCGATAATAACTCTTGACATTTTTAGGCTGAAGTTTATAATAATTGACTGCTTTCAGGATTTTTAGCAGTTTGCTTGGTATTTGGAACGGGCGATTAGCTCAGATGGTTAGAGTACTTGCTTGACATGCAAGGGGTCACTGGTTCGATTCCAGTATCGCCCACCATTTTCAACACCGGTTGCTCGGTGGGTTACAAACTACTGTAACCCGCTTTTAGTATTGTATATAAGAAAGAATTATGGCCCAGGTAAATATACAACTTCCCGATGGTTCCATTCGCGGTTTTGAGTCAGGCACGACCGGCATGGAGATAGCAAAGGCTATCTCGCCGAAGCTGGCCAAAGAGGCGATTGCTGTCAAGGTTGACGGCTTCGTGACCGACCTCAGCACGCCGATTCCGAAGGACGCTCCGGTTGAGATTCTGACTTTCGATCATCCGGAAGGCCGGCAGGTGTTCTGGCATTCCAGCTCGCACATCATGGCTCAGGCAGTGCTCGAGTTGTTCCCCCAGGCGAAGCTGGCGATTGGTCCGCCGATTGCCGAGGGCTGGTATTACGATTTTGAAGTATCCAAGCCGTTCTCGCCCGAAGACCTCGAAAAAATCGAAGAGAGAATGAGCGAGATCATAAAAGAAGACGCTCCGTTCAGGCGCGAGGTGAAAAAGCGCGGCGAGGCCATAGATTATTACCGGGACAAGGGAGCCACTTACAAGGTTGAGTTGCTGGAGGATCTTGAGGGTGACGAGGTCAGTTTCTATTACCATTCGAGATTCGAAGACCTCTGCCGCGGACCGCATATTCCGAGTACCGGCATTATAAAGGCCTTCAAGCTCATCTCGTCGTCGGGGGCCTACTGGCGCGGAGACGAGAAGCGCACGATGCTTCAGCGGATTTACGGCGTATCGTATCCGAAGAAAGCGATGCTTGACGATTACCTGACCCGATTGGAAGACGCAAAGAAGCGCGACCATCGGCTTTTGGGCAAGCAGCTCGAGTTGTACTCTATAAACGATGATGTCGGCGCCGGGCTGGTTCTCTGGCTGCCAAAGGGCGCCAGAGTCAGAAACGAGATAGAGAATTTCTGGCGTGAGGAGCATTTTAAGTACGGTTATGACCTGGTCTATTCGCCTCATATCGCCGATCTGGAATTATGGCATCGCAGTGGACACACCGGCTTTTATTCTGATGACATGTACGGTCCGATCGACGTAGAGGGTAAAAAGTACCAGCTCAAGCCGATGAACTGCCCGTTCCATATCAGCATGTACAAGACCCGGTTGTGGTCCTATCGCGATCTTCCGCTGAGATGGGCCGAGTTGGGCACGGTTTACCGGTATGAGCGGGGGGGAGTTCTTCACGGATTGATGCGGGTCAGGGGCTTTACGCAGGATGACGCTCACCATTTTGTGGCCCAGGAGAAAATGGAGCAGGAGCTGGATTGGCTTCTGGACTTCTGCTTGCACATACTCAGGTCATTCGGTTTCACCGAGTATGACATCTATCTTTCGACTATGCCGGCGAAAGCGATCGGCAAAGAGGAAGACTGGCGACGGGCGGAGGCAGGGCTGAGGGCGACGCTGGAGAAGGCGAAGCTGAAATACGATGTCGATGAGGGCGGTGGGGCATTTTATGGACCAAAAATAGACATAAAGATAAAAGATGCCATGGGTCGCAGCTGGCAGTGTTCGACGATACAGTTTGATTTTTCCTTGCCTGAACGATTCGATCTCTATTATATTGACTCGGATGGGCATCAGAAGCGTCCGTTTATGATTCACCGGGCGCTTTTGGGCGCGATCGAGCGCTTTTTTGGCGTGCTTCTGGAGCATTATGCCGGGAATTTCCCTCTCTGGCTGGCTCCGATGCAGGTCAAGGTGTTGCCTATCACGGACAGCATAAACGACTATGCGTCGGAAGTTGTCGGGGCCTTGAAGGAGCGCAATATTCGGGCTGTGCTTGATGATCGCTCGGAAAAGGTAGGGGCCAAGATACGCGACGCCGAGTTGTATAAGGTTCCGTACATGTTTATTGTCGGCGCCAAGGAACGAGAGGCCGGCACAGTCTCCGTTCGCAAACATGGCGTGGGTGACACCGGGACCAAGACATTAAACCAGGCGATTGATTACCTTGAAGAAGAAATCAAAAGCAAGGGATTGACAGCGAAGTAGTTTCTGATATAGGAGGAATTCATAAGCAGTAAGAACTTGCGGATCAATGGCCAGATAAGGATCTCGCCGGTCAGGTTGATTGGCCCTGACGGTGACCAGTTGGGCATTGTTCCTACCGACCAGGCGCTCGAACGGGCCCGCGAAAATGGGCTTGATTTGGTAGAGGTTGCGCCGAACAGCCGTCCGCCGGTCTGCCGGATACTCGATTATGGCAAATTCAAGTACGAGTTGTCAAAAAAGGACCGGTTGGCGAAGAAGAAGCAGCACTCCTTTCAGCTCAAGGAGATGCGGTATCGGCCCAAGATTGACCAGCACGATTTTGACTTCAAAACCAAACATGTTCGAGAGTTCCTCGAACAGGGCAGCAAGGTCAAGGTTTTTGTGATGTTTCGGGGCCGTGAGATGGCGCACATTGAATTCGGTCGCAAAGTGTTGGATAGAGTCGCCGAGGAACTTAAGGACCTGGCTTTGATCGAAGTCGAGCCGAAACTTGAGGGTCGGACTATGACCATGGTTCTGGGGCCGAAGCCGGAAGTTCTTAAACAGATGAAAAAAGAGAAGGCGGCCAAGATTGTCGAAGACGAGAAAGTCAAACACCAGGATGAGGCTGCCGATACGGATATTGAAGTTGAGGTAGAAGAAGAACAATAACCAATTTGAGGATATGATTTAATGCCGAAGATTAAAACATTGCGGGGCGCCGCCAAGAGATTCAGAAAGACGGCCACCGGGAAATTCAAGCGGAACAAAGCCTACAAGTCGCATATTCAGACGAAGATGAGTCCCAAGCGGGTAAGGCAGTTGCGCAAAGCCACACTCGTTTCGAGTGCGGATATTAGAAGAGTACGGCGCATGTTGCCGTCGCAGTAACACGGTTGGATAACTAAGGAGAATTAGACAGATGCCACGCGCTAAAAATAATGTTGCTGCTCATAAGCGCCATCGGAAAGTGCTACAGAAGGCCCGCGGCAACTATAACGGAAGAGCGAAGTTATATCGGACTGCTCTCGAGACCGTAAACAAAGGGCTTAAGTACGCCTATCGGGATCGCCGTGCGAAAAAGCGGATTTTCCGCTCGCTGTGGATCACGCGTATCTCAGCCGCCGCTCAGATGAATGGGACGAACTATTCGATGTTCATGTCGGGTCTCAAGAAGGCCGGCGTGAATCTTGACCGCAAGATGCTTGCCGATATCGCGGCCCGCGATGCGGCTACATTCTCGAATCTGGTAAAGATGGCAGCCGGAAACTGATGCCGGAGTGCCTCTTTTATGTCCCTTCTTGATGATATTACCAAGATAAAGCAGGAAGCACTCGAGCGAATCAGAAAAGCCGATTCGCTCGAGTGTCTAAACGAAATTCAGGTCCGCTATCTGGGACGCAAGGGGGCCGTTACGGCCGTCCTGAAGAGCCTGAAGGACCTGTCTTTGGAGGAGCGCAAGAAACTCGGCGCTCTCGCCAACAAGGTTCGTGAAGAACTCGAGGGTATCATCGAGACCACCCGGCGGAATTTCGGCCGGGAAGACAAAGTCAGTGATTTCGACCCGACACTACCGGGTACAACCCCGCGCCTCGGAACGGCGCACATAGTCAATCAGGTAATAGATGAAATCTGCGATATTTTCCATCGCATGGGATTCACCATCGAGCGGGGCCCCGATGTCGAGACGGATTACTACAATTTCGAGGCTTTGAATTTCCGCCCCGATCATCCGGCGCGGGACATGCAGGATACGATGTTTGTCGAGGGCGGCCGACTGCTCCGGACGCACACCACACCCGTTCAGGCCCGCGTGCTCGAGCGACAAAAACCGCCGATCAAGATCATTACTCCGGGTCTCTGTTATCGCAACGAGGCTATTTCCACAAGGTCCCATGTGGCCTTTCACCAGGTAGACGGGTTCCTCGTTGACGAGGGCGTCACCATGGCGGATTTGAAGGGCGCCCTGATGGCGTTCTGCCATGCGTTCTTCGGCGAAGGTTTGAAAGTCAAATTCCGTCCATCGTATTTCCCTTTCACGGAACCATCGGCCGAGGTCGACATTTCCTGTTTCCTTTGCGGTGGCAGCGGCTGCCGGGTGTGTAAACACTCCGGATGGCTGGAAATTCTGGGCTGTGGAATGATCGATCCGGCCGTGCTCGAAAAAGCCGGTCACGATCCGGAAAAGTACACCGGGTATGCTTTTGGGATGGGAGTCGAGCGCCCCGCGATGCTCAAGTACAAAATTAATGACATTCGTCTGTTTTTTAACAACGACGTTCGGTTTTTGAGACAATTCGGATAAGAGATGAAGGTTTCCTATAAATGGCTTTTGGAATTGACCGGGCTTGACTGGCCGGTCGAGGATGTCGCGCATCGTCTCACCCTGTGTGGAACGGCCTGCGAATACATAGAACACGCCGCCCGTCACATGGACAAAGTCGTGGTGGGTGATGTGCTGGCGCTCAATCCGGTAAAAGGCGCTGATAAGATCCAACTTGCGACAGTCGATGTCGGAAATGGCAAAATGGACGTAATCTGTGGCGCCCCGAATGTCGCCGTTGGTCAGAAGGTGGCTGTCGCGCTGGAAGGAGCCTCGCTCGCCGGCGGCATGGTTATCAAAAAGGTCAAGATCCGCGGCGTGGAATCATCGGCAATGATCTGCTCCGAAAGAGAACTGGGAATATCCGATGACCACTCGGGAATAATGGTCCTTGATGCGAAGATTGCCCCGGGAACTCCGCTGGCAGAGGCCCTTGACTTTCATGATTATATCCTGACATTCGAATTAACGCCGAATCGTGGCGACTCCATGTCCGCCATCGGTATCGCGCGCGATCTGGCCGCGCTGGCTTCGACAAAAGTAATCCGACCGGAAGTGAAAATAAACGAAGCTTCCGAGCCGGCCTCCAATGCTGTCAAGGTGACCATAGATGATCCGGCCGGGTGTCCGAGATATGCCGCGAGAGTTATCCGCAATGTCAAAATCGGTCCGTCGCCATGGTGGGTCAGGAAACGACTTCTGCTTTCAGGGGTACGTCCGATATCGAACGTTGTTGATGTTACGAATCTCGTTATGCTGGAGACCGGCCATCCGCTGCATGCGTTCGACCTTGACCGTTTCGGTTCCAGCCATGTGGTGGTCAGGAAGGCCGCCAGCGGTGAATTGTTCACTACGCTTGACGGTAAGAAGCATGAGCTGACTCCGGAGGTTCTTCTTATTACTAATGGGCAAACGGGCGTGGCGGCCGGCGGTGTCATGGGGGGACTTAACTCGGAAGTGGAAGACGACACTACGAATATCCTGCTTGAGGCCGCCTATTTTGACCCTGCGACGATAAGACGCAGCAGAAAAAAACTTGATCTGGTGACCGAGTCGTCATCGCGTTTCGAAAAAGGGGCGGATCCCAATGGTATCCCGTATGCTATCGACAGAGCGGCATACTTGTTTCAGCAGATTTGCGGCGGAAAGGTGCTTTCGGGAGTGGTTGACTGCTATGCGCGGCGCATCGAGCCGCTCAATATTTCCTTCAGGCCGCAGCGATGTAATTATGTTCTCGGGGCTGATATTCCCGCCAAACGGATGAAGCAGATTCTGACGGATCTGGAGATGAAAGTGGATGGTGAGAGCCCAATGAGAGTTACCGTGCCGACTTTCCGTCCTGATATAGAGCGAGAGATTGACTTTGTTGAAGAGGTGGGGCGAATCGAAGGCTACGACAACATGCCGGATGCCACCACCAATATCGGTCCGCTGTTTACGCCGATGCATTACGAGGACAGGTTCCGATCCGAATTGCGAAAGATTATGCTCGGCTGCGGTTTTGATGAAATGGTCAATCACGGGTTGACCGACAGCCAGCGCTCGAAAATCCTGAACCCGGAACTAGAGCAGGTCAGGATCGTTAATCCGGTTTCGGAAGATTTGAATGTCATGCGCAATTCGATGATTCCGACCACACTTAGCGTGGTCGGTCACAATATATCCCACCGAAATCTGGATCTCTGCCTGTTTGAGGTGGGAAAGATATACCTGCCGGGAACGGGGGAGGATGACTGGGTGGAAGAGCCCAGATTGGTGGCGGCCGTCACGGGCAATACGGAGCATACCTGGCGGGATCGTCCGCGGCCGTTCGATTATTATGATTTGTCCGGTGTGGTCTCGCGGCTGGCCAGTCACTTCGGGTGGCCCGAAATGAAATTCGAGCCAAAGCCTTTTGGTTTCTTCAGGGAAACAATTTCGTACGAAATAAGTTTTGAGAATCAGTCGGTCGGCATCATCGGACAGCTAACCGACGAGGTCCTTGGACGGTTTGAAATAAAGCAGCCGGTCTATTTGCTTGAATTGGCTCTTACGGCTCTGATGAAGCGCAGCGGAACTCTAAGACAGTATCAGGAACTTCCTATTTATCCCGCGGCCCCTCGTGATATAGCTGTTATAGTCGATGAGGGTGTTCGGGCCGCCGACCTTATCTCCGCTGTGCGCCAGGCCGGGGGAGAAATCGCGGAGTCTGTTGAAATTTTTGATCTGTACAAAGGAAAACAGATCGAGAAGGGCAAAAAATCGGTAGCGATATCGATCATCTATCGTTCGCGTGCGGGTAATTTATCCAGCGAGCAAGTTGATGAACAACAACAGAGTGTTATAAATACATTAAAGCATAACTTTAATGCGCTAATCAGGGATAAGTAGCAATGAATGATAAACTTGACCTTCTGGCGGAAAAAATAGAAAAGGTTGTTCAGCGGCTGGAGGCTATGACCGTTGAAAACCGCTCGCTTAAACAGCAGAACAAGAGCCTGACGGGCGAATTAAATCAGCTTCGTAAGGATTTTGACGTTCTCAAACTCAGTGCTGCTGACCAGTCGGAGAATGCCCGGACCAAATTGACCAGCATTTTGCACCGTCTGGATCAGCTCGAGAGTGTCAGTGAGTAAGTTTTTTCTTGACTTAAATGCCATAATTCGCATAAATTGTTGTAAGTTAGTAGGATAAGAAAATAGCAGATAAGTATTTATAGACCGATGGCAGATTCTTCAACGTCAAACAAAGTGGTCGTGAATATATTCGGCGAAGACTATCCCATCACGGGAGTGACCGACGCCACTTATATATCTCGCATAGCTGGTTACGTTGATGCAAAGATGAAAGAGGCGGCGCAGAGCAGCCGTGTTGTAGCGCGAGATAAGGTCGCCATTTTAGCGGCGATGTCGATTGCCTCCGAGTTGCACGACGCGAAAGAGACCGGCCAGCTCAGTGGTGAGCGGGTCGAGTCCAGGCTCGATGGCTTGTTGTCTCGACTCGACAAGGTTCTTTCAGAGTTGTCGTAGGTCTCCGAGTAAATACCCTGCCCAGGGTCTGCTCTTTTCTTCTCCATAATTTGATAATAGATGAGACATCCGATGACATCATCGGGTGGGAGGAACACATGAACGACGCGATTATTTTTGTCGCCATTGCTGTGGTCGTCGGGATTATCTCGTTTTTCCTGTTCGCCTATCTTGGCCGTCGCAGTATTCTCAAGGAGAAACTGGCGTCGCGGGAAGAAACCAAGCGGATAATTGCCGAAGCCGAAAATGAAGCCAAGATCAAGAAAAAAGAGGCGGTACTCGAGGCTCGCGAAGAGGCTCTGAAATTGAAGGCCGAGTTCGAGCGCGAGTTCGAGCAGAAGCGACGGGAGCTTGATGGTACCGAGAAACGGCTGACCGAACAGCAAACATCACTTCAGAGGAAACTGGAATATCTTGAGGTTCGCGACAAAGAGCTTATAAATAAAGACCGCAATTTACAGGCGCGGGACAAAGGCATTACTTTCCGTGAGAAGCAACTCGATGAGATCATGGCGGCTCAAAACGAGAAGCTTCAGAGGATAGCGCAGATGACCCCCGAGGAAGCCAAAAAGCAGCTGATGGACAACATGATCAGCGCCGCGAAGATGGAGGCCGCCGCCCACATCAAAGACATCAAAGAAAAGGCCGAGCAGGAAGCGGAAAAGTCAGTGAAGGAAATCATCCTTTCATCCATATATCGCTGCGCCGCGGACCATACGGTGGAGTCGACAGTGTCGGTGGTTAACCTTCCGAGCGACGAAATGAAGGGCCGTATTATTGGCCGTGAGGGCCGCAACATTCGCTCGTTCGAGACGGCTACGGGGATTGATGTCATAGTCGACGACACACCCGAAGCGGTGATTCTTTCGGGATACGATCCGGTTCGCCGCGAGATAGCGAGGATGGCGCTGGAGAAATTGATCACCGATGGCCGTATTCATCCCACGCGAATCGAAGAAGTTGTCGAGAAGTCTCAGAAGGAGATGGAGGTCATTGTCAGGGAGGCCGGTGAGCAGGCCTGCTTTGAGCTTGGTGTTCACGGACTGCACCCGGATATAGTTTATCAGCTGGGAAAACTTAATTTCCGTACGTCATACGGCCAGAATGTCCTGGCGCACAGTAAGGAAGTCGCGATACTGGCTGGTCTTATGGCGGCTGAGCTTGAGCTGGATGCCGTGATGGCGAAAAGGTGTGGTCTGCTTCACGATATCGGCAAGGCTATTGACCGCGAGACCGAGGGTACGCACACCAGCATCGGCGCCGATTTCATAAGGCGTTACAAGGAGAACGAACTGGTCGTTAACGCCATTGAGTCGCATCATGCCGATGTTCCGATGAACTCTCCATATCCGGTACTGGTCCAGGCTGCCGATGCCATATCCGGAGCGAGGCCGGGGGCCAGACGCGAACCTCTGGAGGCGTACATCAAGCGCCTGCAGCAGCTCGAAGAACTGGCCGACAGTTTCAAGGGTGTCGCCAAAGCTTATGCTATTCAGGCTGGCCGTGAGATCAGGGTTATCGTCGAGAATGAGGCGCTGGATGACCTTCAGTGCTCGATTCTGGCCGGTGACCTCGCCGATAAGATTGAAAAAGAAATGCAGTATCCGGGGCAAATCAAGGTTACCATTATCAGGGAAACCCGGGCTACCGAATACGCCAAGTAGCAATATTGACAGCCCGGTGTCGTCTGCAGGCGATGCCGGGCCGGTTGGTCGGTTGAATCGGCGGAGACAACCGGCGCTCGATTTTCTGCTCCGCCTTAGAAAGACATTTCAATGTCATCGTTTAGAATCCTTTTCATCGCCGACATCTGTGGCAAGGCGGGCCGGCAGGCTGCCGCCCATCTGACAAAACCGCTTCGAGAAAAATATGCGGCGGACTACGTGATAGCCAATGTCGAGAACGCCGCGGGAGGTTTCGGGATAACTTCGGAGATGTCGCGCAAGGTCTTCTCTTACGGTGTCGATATGCAAACTTCCGGAAATCACATCTGGGATCGAATCGACATCCTAAAGTACTTCGAGACCAAACCCCGACTGCTTCGTCCGGCGAACTATCCGCAGTCAGTACCGGGATGCGGGTGGTATCTCGACGTTGTCAACGGCACCAAAATAGGCATCTTGAATCTCATGGGAAGGACCTACATGAAGGACCTTGACTGTCCGTTCAAAGTTGCCGACCGAGAACTGGCGCACCTTCGCAAAGAAACCAATTTGATTTTTGTAGATTTCCATGCCGAGGCGACCTCGGAGAAGCAGGCGCTCTGCTACTATCTTGATGGATTGGTGACGGCGATTGTGGGTACCCATACGCATGTGCAGACGGCTGATGAGAAGATTACAAAGCGGGGAACAGCCTACATCACCGATGCGGGCATGACCGGTCCTTATGAGTCCGTAATAGGAATGGAAGTGCGGCCATCGCTGGACCGTTTTCTGACAGGTATGCCGATTCGGTTCTCGACGGCAAGTGAGGATGTCAAGATATCGGGTGTGGTAATAGAAGCCAATGCCGAAACGGGAGAGGCGCTGAGCATCACGAGGTTTAAAGAAGATTTTGACCTCAAAAGTTTCGGTAATAAAAACAGCGAAGAAGACGACGATTAAAAGGCATTAAATATGGCGGCGCAACTTATTGTAGGCAAGGATGTTGCCAATAGTATTCGGCAGGGGTTGAAGCCCCGGATAGCGGCCCTGAAGCAGGCCGGCGTTGTACCGGGTCTGGCGACTGTTTTGGTCGGCGATGATCCGGCGTCGGAAACGTATGTTAGCAGCAAGGGAAAAGCCTGCGAGAAGCTCGGAATGTACTCTCGGAATATCCGTCGGGAGGCTTCACTTTGCCAACAGGAGTTGGTTGAGATTGTAAAGGAGCTCAACGCCGATGATCGAATACACGGTATTCTGGTTCAGTCGCCGCTTCCACCGCACATTGATGAATTGGCCGTGACGCTGACAATTTCCCCGGATAAGGATGCCGACGGGTTTCACCCTTACAATGTCGGCATGATGTTGCTCGGCAGAGGAAGGCTTTTGCCCTGTACCCCGCACGGCATTATTAAGTTGCTTGAGTATTATGATATCAATCCGGAAGGAAAAGAGGTCGTGATTATCGGGCGCTCTAATATCGTGGGCAAACCGGTCGCCGCATTGCTGATGCAGAAGGGCAGGATGGCCAATGCCACGGTGACAGTGGCTCACTCCCGCTCAAAGAATCTGGATACCATCGCGCGCCGGGCCGATATACTCATAGCCGCGATCGGCAAGCCGGCGATTGTCAAGGCCGATATGGTCAAGCAGGGCGCGGTTGTGATCGATGTAGGCGTGAACCGTGTCGATGATGACACCGCCGAGAAGGGGTATCGGCTGGTGGGAGATGTTGATTTTGATGCCTGCCTGGAAAGAGCGTCTTTTATAACCCCGGTTCCGGGAGGCGTTGGTCCTATGACAATTGCGATGCTGATGTCTAATACGGTGACAGCGGCTGAAAATATCGCCCGCAGATTGGGCAAAGCGGTTTGAGGCCTGCAACGGCTTTGGCTAATGTTGCAAGGCTTTACATAACCTTACCTCCGCAAAAGAACTTCTATCGAGAGTTCAGGTATAAAAAGAGAGTCTCCAAGGCTTTATTAAAGCCTTTAAGTTGTCTATTATCAAACGATTACAGACTTATTGCCGTATCCGCTTGGCGGAATATTTTTCTGGGCTGATTTTCAAACCGTCATATCGCAAGGGCATATCGTTTGCAGCTTAAAGTTGGACTATATATGATCAAGCAGAAACAGGACTTTTGTTCATCCATGCGAGTGTCTACCGTTGTCATTCTTGTGTTCTTATCGCTGTTGTTGTCAAGCCCAATTTCCATTAAGGCCCAGGTTGAAGAGCAGCCGGTTGACAGCTATGCCGCTTATTTGCTGGATATTCTCGATGCTACCACGATAACGCCGGTCGAAAACCTCGAGGATTTTGCCGTGACGCTGTCTGAGTCGCGGGCCGGGTATGCTTCCGAATACAAGCTCGACTTTCAGCTCAGGCAGAGCACCTACGATCTGCTCAAAAACGGTGGCTTCAAGCTGGCGTTTCCGGTGGGGTTCGCTCTGGGATCCATAGAGAGTATGGTGATAACCGACAACTGTCAGGCATTCAAGCTCGGGGTGGGGAGTTGGGTTGTCGCTGACCAACTGATAACGATATATCTCCAGCCGATTCGCTGTGATGAATGTGAGGAATCCCTGACGCTGGACGCTACGGTAGCGGACACGACCCTTATCGATATTTCGCTGATAATCAATGCCATCATAAACCATCCGGTAGCCGGTGATTACCAGATCGCCGGGGTGGCTTTCAAGCAAAATGGCGCGGTGATAGCGGGGCCGACTTTTTCCCAGGTATTCACGATCACCGCCAATACCGTTAGCTCGATTGTGGTATCTCCGTCAGAAGACATAACGGTGAAGGCCGGCGAGTCGGTGACATTCACTGCTTCGGCGTTTGATGACCTCGATAACGAGGTCGAAGGCGTATCATTTCTCTGGGGTCTCGATTGCGGCGACTGCCTTGGGTATTTTGAGGGTT
Source organism: Candidatus Zixiibacteriota bacterium (assembly GCA_040756055.1). Taxonomy (NCBI): domain Bacteria; kingdom Pseudomonadati; phylum Candidatus Zixiibacteriota; species Candidatus Zixiibacteriota bacterium. The sequence goes on along the minus strand of JBFLZR010000005.1, from coordinate 266,233 downwards.
CCACGCTCCATGTAACGACCCCTGGTGAGGCCCGAGCGGTGGCTTCGGTCAACGGAGTCAGCGGGCAGTCTGGCCTGATTACCGCCAGGCCAGGTAACCTTGCGCGCATGGAGTTGTTCATCTCGGCATCGCAGGTGGTTAAGCAACCGCTTCTGGGACAGGCCTACCTGGTGCTGTACGATGGATTCGGCAATTTGAAAACCGACTACAGTCTCTCCGGAAATCCCATATACCTGCGCACTACCGGCAGTCAACTGGTACCTGACGTCATTGATGATGACGCCCTACTGGTTAACGGTAGTATCGATCTGATACCGGTCGGAATTACATACCAGGGTATGTCCGCGACGACCGCAATCTATGCTGACGACAACACGGTGATGTCGAACTCGGTCAATGTCAGTTTTAACGGTTATGATGTGAGCGATGTTCTCGATGCTCAGGGGAACACCATCAGCGCAGTATATGCCGGTCAGCCGACAACGGTTTCAGTGGAAGTGTTGAGCGATGGAAATATAGTCGCTGAGAGCCCGGCCACCTTGAGAGCGCGTTTCACCTCCATATCAGAGATAACCGAGACAACCTTTGTTCCGGGAGAGCTCGGGCAGATTGTCGTGGTGCCGCTTGGCCTGCCGGTCATTCAGCACGACATGAATGCCGACGAACTCGTAGTGGAACTGACAGCCCGGTTCAACATAGATGGCGAGATATATGAGACTGTAAACATTCGGTCCTATCCGATTGACGTGATACATCCGGCGACATTTGAGTTTGTCGAGGGAAGTTTCAAGCCGGATACGATTCTTGCCGGTTCTTCTTTCACGGCGCAGTTTGCCGTGTTTTCTGACGGGTTCGACCGGCCCATCGACAGCACCAACGTTGCCATACATGTCGTTTCAGCCCCCGGCGGGGATATCCTGGCCACACTTTACGAAGGGTCGCCGGAGTATGCCGGTTTTGATGGGGGGACTATCAGCTACGACGGTCTGGAGAGCCTTCTCGACGCCGCGCTTTCTTTGAGCACCGGATGGTACACGCTGCGGGTGGATTATGTGCTTTATTCGCTCGGGGCGATATTCACGATCGATAATGCCAATCCTGATTCGATATATGTCATCGGCGATGTTGACCTTGTCGTTGATCCGGGCTTGGTCACTCCTTCGGCGGTGGCTGCCGGCGCGCCGGCACAGTTCAGCTTCGTAGTGAATTCAGGCAGTGTTTTTCCCCTGATGGTGGATTTGGAGCAATCATCGTTTACCGTGACCGGCGCCGGTTTTTCAACGTCGACAAGCCTTAACGTTGAAGGCGGAGAGATACTGCCAGGGGACAATTTGTTTACCAGCGGTCAGATTTTTGTGCCACTGACCGAAGAGGGCAATCAACTCAGTTTAGAAGCCAACATTTCCTTCAAAGTCCCCGGCATAGCGGAGGCCGTCGTCTATAACACCGACTTCTCCGGTCTTCTGATAGAGGTTACCTCGCTTCCCGTAATTCAGATAATAAATCTGGAGGCGGTTGCCCCCAATGTTCCCAACGTGAACACCCTGCAGCAGTTTGAGTTGGTGGGGAAAGTGGCCAATCTCAGCTCGGCGCCGGTGATGGCTGCGGAGCTTCGTCTGACAAGCGATGGTTACTCTACGTTTGAGCCGGCGACGATGATGGTAGATATCCCGGCCAATGATACGATTGATGTATCCTGGGATGTCGTCGCCGCTTCAGAGCCCAATACCGCTGAAATCATCATCATGGAACTGGACCACACCGGAGTTACCCATCTCTCACCCGTTGACAATGTGGCTCTTATTACCATTCAGACGCCTGCCGCGCTGGATCTCACCTACAGTTTGTTTGGCGTCGAGAATTCTCTGGCCGATTATGGCAGTGAGATAAGTCTGACCGTGGAACTGGTCAACTACGGCATGGCCGCGACTTCCGATGGTTCTTATCGAATGACCGTCGAGGGACTGGACCTCGACGGAACTGATACCTATGTGGGGTCTATCAGCGCCGACCGGCACATCGAATTTTCATTCACGGCGCCGCAGAAGGACACCATAATCGAAGTTTATTTTGAGTTGACGGTTTTGCCCGATGACCTCAATACGCTCCAAACTGCTGCTATCGAAGATGTGTCTTTCCAGATATTCATAGGTGTCGTGTCCGGAGACGCTGAGCTTTTTGTGGAGATAATCCCGATCGGCACCAACCTGGTCCTGCCGGGCAGACCAAAAGACTTGTTCGAGGTCAACTTGACCAACACCGGTATCTCCGAAGTCACAACCCTGATGCTGGAGAAGATTTCGATTGTGCTGCTCAATGGATTCGGCTATCCCCTTGACGCGATATCAACCATAAATATCGGCAATACCGGTTTCTACGAGGACGACCAGAAGATTACGGGCTTAACCGCCGGCGACAGTGTGCTCATCTTCAACTTCCAGAATTTTATCTTGGAACCGAGGGACAGCCGCCAACTGGTTTTCAAGGCCGAGCTGAAAGAGACGCTGGAATCCGCAGTAGCTTTCCATTTGAGCAAGTCCGGAGTGGAAGCGCGGTTCCTTGAGGGACCGAATGCCGGGCTGCTCGTTCCTGTGACTTCGGACAGCGAGGGAGAGGATATATCGCCGCCGATTTTGTCGGTGAAGGGTTCCAGTCTGTCCGGTTCATTTACGGTGGAAACGAATCCGTTCAATCCCGAGGACCCGTCGCAATCCCCCGTCAGGTTCTCCTATGAATTACCGGCGGCAGCCGATGTTGAGTTCAGGATTTTCACACTGACCGGCGAAGAAGTGTACTCATCGGAATATTCGGCCGGCTCCAGCGGCGGCATCCAGGGTGAGAATCTGATTGAGTGGGACGGCCGCAATGACGACGGGCAGGTAGTGCGCAATGGCGTTTATGTGGCCCAGATGAAGAATGTGTCAAGCGGTGAGATCGCCTACCTGAAGATAGCGGTGGTGAAATGATGTCGAGGCTTCGATTAAACATATTGGTTCTCTCTGCGGTGCTGCTCGCGGCTTCGTCTATGGCCGGTGATGCCGGTCAGGAATCGCCGTTTTCCGCTGGGGCGGGCGCGCGGGCGCTGGGTATGGGGGGAGCCTTTACTTCTCTGGCCAACGATGCATCGACGATGTATTACAATCCGGCCGGTCTTCCGGTTTTGGAGAGCCAGGAGATCTCCCTGATGCACATGGATCTTTTCGAGGGTACCGTCTACAATTTTGCGGGATGGGTTTATCCCGATGTCAAGCTGGGCGGTTTCGGAATAGCCTATATGCGGATTGGGACCGATGATATTATCAGGCGTGAGAATTTTGTCGAGACCGGAAGCTTCGATTACTCGCATTCACAGTTTTTGATTTCTTACGGCCAGCGTCTACAGGGCGGGTTATCTCTCGGTCTGAGTTTTAAGATTGTCAATCAGTCGCTTGATGACCTTTCGGCCTATGGCATCGGATTTGATCTGGGTATGCTGGCGCGTGTGAACAAGTATGTGCGGGCCGGATTGGTTGTGCGCGATATGGTGCCGGCCGAACTGGAGCTGGATCACTCTTCGGAAATTACCCCGATCACTGTCGCGGGAGGTTTATCATTGAACAACCTCGCATTCAGCGACCAGACCAGCCTGAACGCCGCCTTCGAACTGGAGAAAATTGAGAACCGGACCGTCCGGGTTCACACCGGATTGGAACTACTGTACAACGAGACTTACGCGCTTCGCGCCGGTTACGATCGTGACAACTTGTCGTTCGGGGCGGGCCTGAAATACCGACGGCTGAAGATCGATTATGCGTACAGGGTCCTGGAGTTTCTCGATGACAGCCATCGATTCTCCCTGTCGTTCCTGATAGGTCCTTCCATCACCAAGCAGCTCAGGCGCTCCGAGATGCTCGAAGAGCGGCGGGGGTCGGTGCTGCTCGAAGGGGAAAGGCAGAAACAGTTCGAGTTCTACCGGGAGAAGGCCGACAGTTACTATTCCAATTTCCGTCTGGATTCGGCGCTTGTTTATTATCAGCGCGCTCTGGCCTTTGATGAAGACAATGAGGAAATTGTCGGTAAAATCGCGGCGATTGAGAACGCTCTGACGGTGCAGCTTGAGGAACAGCAGAAGATTCGGTCGACAAGGCTGGAACTTCAGAAATCTATCGAAAATTACTACGCGCAGGCCGAGAATTTCTTCGCCAAGAAGTACTATCAGGCGGCGCTTGACATGCTGAACCTGATTTTTGACATCAATCCGAATTACCTCGAGGCCACCGACCTCAAGCGAGAAATCGAGGATGCGATAACCAGGGATATAGCGCTTGAGTTTGATAAGGCTCGAACCGCCGAACAGGAGAAAAACTCCGTGGCGGCTTTGGAATCCTATAACAGGATTCTGGAACTTGATCCCGGCAACGAAGAGGCGATTGCCAACCGTGAAAAGGTAGCGGCCAGTCTGGATATAGCCCAGCAGCTAAATCGCGGTATAGAGCTGTTTAACGCCGGTTCGTATTCCAGGGCAAGGGCGGCTTTTGGCGCGGTAATCCTTGCCGACCGGCAGAATCCGGTGGCTATCGAATACCTCAGGAAGATCGATGCTCTGCAGGAGAAACAGGTTACCCTCGAGGACCTTCAGAAGGACCGCGTTGTGTGGCAGCATTACCTCGACGGCCTGCGCTATATGCGCAATAAAGAGTATGAGAAGGCCATAGAGTCCTGGAATAAGGTTCTGGAGGTCTATCCCAACAACGTGAATACCCTCAATAACATCGAACAGGCGCGCCTTCGTCTGCAATCGGAGGAGTCCGATTAATTGCGCGCTGTCTGTTTTTTAATAGACGAGTACCAATCGCCTTACTACATTTCGACGTATGTTCCGTCGCCCGATTAAAGAAATAAACGCTGAATTCATTGCCGAGGAAAAATTCCTCGACAGTATTCAGAGAACCGTGAGGGAGAGCTGCACGGCCGCCTCGATGTCGCGCAAGGATACGGCGGCGGTGCTGCTGGCTATGGAGGAGGGGGCGACCAATATTATCCGTCATGCCTATCTGTACGAGAAGGGCATAATCCGCCTGCGTATTGTTATCTATAAAAATCTCATTGTCTTCTCTCTGATTGATTTTGGCCGTTCATTCCAGCCCAGCGGGACGGGCGCCCTGGATCTCGAGCGGCTGGTGGAATCCGGTCGCAAGGGGGGGCTCGGCTTCTACATGATTCAGAAGATCATGGATTCGGTCGAATACATCTCCACCGCCGGGTTCAATGAACTGCGGATGATGAAACACATCAGCGAGCCTTCACCGGTGGGGCGTACATTCCTGAGGCGACTTTTCACCCTCCGGGTGAAATTCTCGGTGTGGACTTTCATAATCATGTCGGTCATCATCGGGGTCTCCATCTATTATTTCGATTATCGAACATCCGAGCAGATGTACACCCATAAGCACGAAACCGTTCAGGCGCTTGCCAAGACGATTGCTGATCAGGCGGGCGGGTATTTCATAAATCGACGGTCGGATGTTGAGTTTGATGAGTTGATCGTCAGCTACCGGCGGGCTAACCCCGAACTGAGACTGATAGTTCTCACAGATGCCTCGGGTCTGATCAGGGCTCATTCGGACGACATCCGCAATATCAGGCGCCTCTACCAACCGCCGGCACAGGTGGATACTTCGATTGTAAACAAGCCACAAACCATGGACACCCAGTGGGAAACCCTTTCTTATCTGGTGACCCCAATTATGTCGGGAGAGAGGGTCATTGGTGATGTCCACGTCACATATTCCACCGCCAATATCTATTTCAAGTTGGCGGAATCGCGCAAAAAGACATTTCTGCTTATACTCGTGCTGGTGATAATCGGTATTGCCGGTATTTACCTTCTCTCGAATTACTTCGTGAACCCGATTCTCAATATCACGCGCAGGGTCAGGCGGTTTACCTCGGGAGAATTGGAATCGGAGCTTCCTTTAACCGGCGCCGAGGAGTTTTTTGAAATCAGTAAGGCCTTTAACCAGATGATGACCCGTCTGAGCCAGGACCAGAAGAATATAGTCGAGCGTGAAAAGATGGCCAAGGAGATCGAAGTAGCTTCGGAGATTCAGAAGACTTTGCTGCCACGTCAGTTGCCGAATCTTCCAAGCCTCGAGATCGATGCTTTCTATCGGGCGGCCTCGGTGATCGGAGGAGACCTTTACGATATTTTCGCGATTAGCGAGAATCGGTACTGTATAACGGTTGCTGATGTATCGGGTAAGGGAGTTCCGGCCTCTCTGGTAATGTCAATATTGAGGACGGTTATTCAGATCCGGGCCGATGAGAAGTCTTCGGCCCGCGATATTCTGATAAAAGTAAACGACTATTTGACGGAGAATATACCGGCAGGTATGTTTATCACGGTTTTTCTGGTGATATACGATGCCGCCAAACATCGGATCAGCTTCGTGTCTGCCGGACACAACCCGATGCTTTTTTACAGGTCCGACGAGAAAAGTCTTTCTTTGCTCAATCCCAAGGGAATGCCGCTGGGGATGCCGTTGGCCGATGGGGTTTCTTTCGCCGACAGTCTTGAGGAGTCGAGTTTGACGCTCAGCCACGACGATCTGTTCTTCATTTTCACCGATGGCATTACGGAGGCCAGGGACCGGGACAACCGCCAGTATGGTATGGATCGCCTGACGGGCTTTTTGGACAGCTATCTTTCGGAGAACGGGACGGCGGATGTGGCGTCGCTTTCAAAGGCGATCGTAAACGAACTGGACGATTTTACCGGTTTTCAGAAAACCACCGATGACGTGACTTTTGTGGTGGCACGTTGCAACCTTGCGGTGGAGTCTGTCCGGGCAACATCGAGACCATCGGTGCAAGTCAAGAAGCTTGGGGCCGAGTCGGCCAATGAGAATCCGGGCTGAGTCGTCTAAGATTTTTCTTGCCTGAAAAGCCCAAAACCATTTTAATGCGTAACATCACAATACGTCTGATTCGGGAAGTTCTTTGACGATGGACAACATATCAATATCTCTATCGGAAGGCGCCGGCAACGAAGTGTCCGAGATTCGGGTTGATGGCGTGATCGATACTCTGACAGCGGGCGAACTCGAGGAAGTTATCGATTCTCTGCTGAAAAGGCAGCGGTATAACCTTGTGGTGGATCTGGCCGGTGTGGATTACATATCATCGGCGGGCTGGGGTATATTCATATCACACATCAAGGAAGTGCGGGCCAATGGTGGAGATATCAAACTGGCCAATATGATTTCCAACGTTCATGAGATATACGAACTGCTCGAATTCGACAACGTGTTAGCCGCCTACACATCGGTTGATGAGGCGCGTGATGCCTTCGTGGGTTTCGGCGAACCGGGCGAAAAAAAAAAGGACAAAAGCTGACCCGGCTGACGGTAGTTGATGCCAGCGGGAAGACCCATCGAAATCTCGCCTCATCTCCGCAATCCTCCAAACCAGAGCCGAACTTTCCCCAGGGGCTTCAAGCCGCGGTTTTGAAGCTGGTCGAACAGGACCCGTTTGCCTCGATACGCGAGATTAAGACGATAATCAACGAGCGGCCCGGCGGTTTGCGTACCAGTTGGTGGCAGGTGTTTTCGATTCTCAGGGAAAACAGGCTTTTGACGAGAAGGTCCCGGTTCAAGTACATACTGGGTCGCCGGTAACCCCTTTTTGTTTGACGATTTGCGATTTAGATATATATTTAAATAGGTATTGTTTTCTATAATGGATTTCCTGTTATGGTATTGCAGGACGTATTAATAACGCTCCTGGCATTGCTGAGTGCTCTACTCGGTTTTCTTCTGCTGAGGCGTATCAGGGCAGAGAGGTACTCAAATGCCGCGATAAGGAGCATGCGGCTGGAGGATTTCTCCGATTTCCTTCGCTCGAACAGCGTCGAGGGGAGTATCGTCGAGGTCGCCCGCAAGGTGTCGGAACTACTGATAAATTCCTTTGGCTGCGACCGAATCGTGTTTGTCCGCAAGAAACGGGGGAGCCTGGACCTCAACTATTATCACGGAATTAAGGGGTTCAATCGAACTGATTTTCACGCGGTCTACAGTGACGAAATGGCCGGTGTCCTGAAAAGCGATTTTCTCCCGCGACCGGTGGAGCGCCTGCGCAGGTTTCTCCCCGTTAAATTCCGGGAACATCTCGATAAATTCGGGATGAACATCTATTTCCCGGTCCTGTGGCGGGACAATGTGTATGGCATCTACTTCGTGCGCAGCAATTACGAAATTAACTCGCCGTCCTTTGCCTTTCTCGTTGCCAGTCTGGCCCAGTCTTTGTCGGCGGCCTATCACATAAAATGGCATGAATCCAAGTACGACGCGCTGCACAAGCAGGTGTCCCAAGCCACTCATCGGCCGCCGGCGGTCGTGCCGCAGGAACAATCTTCAGCGGCCAGGTTTCTCAAACTGGTGCGGCATCGTAATACCGAGACTGTCGTAACCAGGCTGATTGACAACTTCCGTGACGCTACGGGAGTCACGCGGTTGGCCTATGTTTACAGTGCGCGAAATGCCGGCAACGCTCCGACGGTATTGAAGCATGGTATGAGTTCTTCGCTGGAAACACCGAGCGATGAATCGCTTCGCGAACTGGCCTTGGTTCTCGACGGCAGACCGCTGTGGGCGGTGTCTGAATTGGATAGAACATCACCGACTATAACCGGATGGGTGGAGCGTCTTAAGGCTAATGGTCTGGAGTATGTAGCTTCATTCCCACCGACCGGCCGTCGCAGCGGCATACTGGCCTGGGGCGGAGGGCAGGACGCCACAGAAGTACAAAAGCAACTCGAGTTGTTTAAAGCCAATGCCTTTCATCTGGTGGAAAACGCCGAATCTTTTGAAAGAGTTGAGGAGTTATCGTATACTGATGATCTCACGGGCCTGGCCAATCAGCGTTACTTTTTCAGACGGCTTTACGAAGAAATTAACCGTGCCAAGCGTTATGACCGGACGCTCGCGCTTATCATTTTCGATCTTGATGAACTAAAGTATATAAACGACACCTACGGTCATCTTGCCGGCGACAGCATCCTTCGCCAGATGGGAGATATTCTTCGCGGGTCGATCCGCGCCATTGACGTGGTGGCCCGGTATGGCGGCGACGAGTTTTGCGCCATTATGCCTGAGGCAGATAGCCAGATGTGCATGCGTTTTATGAATCGTCTCCAATCCGAAATAGTCGCATACAAGTTCGTGGTTGATGATATTCCCGGGCCGATAAATTGCACTGTATCGATGGGGGCGGCAATTTATCCGGACCATGCTGATGAATCTAAGAAGCTCATTTTCGCGGCTGACATGGCTCTTTTGAAGGCAAAGGAGACAGGCCGTAACAAATCCCTCATCTACAGCGCAACGCATTGATTACAAACGGGTTAAGGTGGGGGCGATGCCATTTCATCTTTACAGGCCGCGGGGTACCGTTTATATTCGACCTCTCCTGTAATTTTGAAACCGATATGCTTTTTTGTTGTTTTAAAATAGATTACCCGATTATTACTACCTGAAAGGGAAACAAATTGGTGTTTATGAAACATATGAAATTCAGAACGTACATAGTTGCTGCCATGCTGTTTATGGCAGTTGGATATGCTGTGGGAGCCGAATACCGCATAGGCCCCAGTGATCTTCTGGAGATAAGATTCTGGCAGGACCCCGACCTCAACGTTGATGTGAGGGTGGGACAAGATGGGATGATAAGCCTGGATATTATTGGCCAGATTCAGGCGGCCGGAAAGACGACGATTGAGCTGCAAAACGACATTGTCCGCCAAATGTCTCGTCTGAATACCAGGGTCTCACAGGCTGTAGTGCGGGTGATTGACTATCAGTATCAGTACGTTTTCGTTAAGGGGCAGGTTTTGAATCCCGGTAAACTGACTTTTGAAGAGATTCCGGACCTTTGGACGATAATCAACGAAGCAGGTGGAATCACCGAAACGGGCGATTTGACCCGGGTCACGATCATCCGCGGAGGTACCGACGCCGGCAAGATCGAGGTTGTGGATGTGATCGAGGCGATTGAATCCGGCAGGCTTGACCAGTTGCCCGGGATTCGTCGTCAGGACACGATTGAAATACCCAGAACACCGGCCGGTATTCCGTCGGCTGATATCAGTCAGCAGGTGACACGCAAAAATGTGATATACGTTATCGGAGCGGTTAACGTGCCGGGGCCGATTACTTTTCAGGACGATGTTGATATGATGGAGGCTCTGGCGCTGGCGGGTGGCCCAACCATTGACGCGGACATGAAAAAAGCGCGTATAATCACTAAGGATGGTTATTACGCCCAGACAATCGAAATCAATCTGGAGAAATACTCTCAGCAGGGTGTTCCGTCACGGTACATTATGAAGAAGGAAGACACTTTTGTTCTGCCATATCGGCGGGACAGTTTTCTCGGTATCGGTTTGACCGGAGCCGCCACAGTGGTCGGTATAATCACTTCGGGTGTACTTTTGTATGATGCTCTTACCAGGGATACTGGCACGACCGGTCGATAACCGGTAAATAGCTTTTTAGGGATACAGGACGTGGATGACAATAAGTCTCGACAGATCGATGTAAAAGAAATACTTGCCTTAGTTCTCAGGCGCAAGTGGCTGATTATCCTCCCCGTAATCGTCATTACCATCGTGGCTGCGGTGGGCACTCGTTTTTTGACGCCCAAGTACAGTTCATCGACTATCGTGTGGATCGACAGGTCTTCGAGTGTCTCCCGCGAACTTCTCAACATCGTGGGTGAGCGCCGCGAGACTCGTGAGGAACTTCAGAGCCGGCAATTGGCGTTGGAAACGGAAATTACTTCCAAGAATTTCCTGATTCAACTGATTCAGGAATTGAAGCTTGATAATGATCCTGAAATTACGCGCCAGGCCGCCAAGGCCAGGGAATCGGCCCCCGAGTTTTCACTGGAGCAGCTGAAGTACAATATGTTGGTCGAGAGACTCCGCAAGCAAATATCGGTGACTTTCCACGGGTATGACCAGATTAAAATTACCGTTGAGTCGGCGAGTCCGATTCTGGCGCGTGATATGGCTGACAAACTTGCGGAGATTCTGGCCCGGGAGAGAGCCAAATATGAACTTGAGAGGATTCTGGACAACCAGGCATTTACCGACATGCAGCTGGAGAAAACGGAATATTATTATCGACTCGCCGTGGATTCCATGAATGCCGCGCAAGCCAGGCTATCGAGACTCCGTTTGCCGGAGAATGTCACATCGGAAGAGAACCAGGCTGCGATTCTTTCCAGTATCGATAAGGTAAACCTTGAGCAAATTGATCTCAATCGAGAACTGGAGTCGCTCGTAAAAAATCTGCGTCAGTTCAATCTCGGGGAAGCGAGGCTGCGCTATACTGACACCATGCTGGATCTGAGAACCGCCATTGACGGTTTGGTATCGACCTATGGCGAGATGATGGAAAAATACGAGTGGAGCGCGCAGAACGTCATTAGCGTGAATATCCGGCTGAACACACAGATCAAGGACCTGGAGCACGTTATAGCGCAGGCTGTGAGGACACAATTCGGAGCCTATCCGACGAATCAGCAGGATTTGCTCACGAGGTACTTTGTAGTGCAGGAAAATCTGGACATTTCAAACTCCAAAGAACGGGGCCTTGAACGTCCGCTGGACGATTTGAGACAGAGGATGGCAATGATTCCGAGACTGGAATCGGAGATCGCCGAACTTCAAAGCCGCGTGGAGGAGGCGAGACGCTACCGTGATGCCTTTAGATCGGAGGAGACCACGGTTGGTATTTTATCGGAGCAGGTTAAGGATAGAACCAAGTATCACGTCATCGAACCGGCTGCGTTAGCGCTTGTGCCGGTCTGGCCGGATAAGCCGAAGATAATCCTGCTTGGCTTTGTTCTCGGCCTCGCCCTGGGGGGATGTTTCGTTTTTCTCACGGAGTTATTGGATAATTCTTTTAGACGGGTAGATGAGGTGGAATCGGTCCTGGGCATAGAGGTGCTCGCCGCAATTCCGAAAGTAGATGAGCTAAAGGTGATTCGTTAGGGTATGGAAACTTATCGATTAAACAGCAAGCTGGTTGATGACAGCAAGGAGTATCTGATCCAGACGACCAACGACGTGAGCCTGGGAAGTATATCGTCGGAGGTATACGTCGACGGTTTGCTGGCCGATGTCGTGAATTTGCCGCACCCGGAGCAAATTAAACCCGAAGAGGTGCTTGCTCTGGTGCAGACGACTCACGACGAGAAGAAGAGAGAGATCGAGACGCTCCTGAAGGCGTATCATGAGGCCCTCGAGAGCGCCAATGCCGAAATGATGTATCACATGGGACTGGCGTTTTTCTATCGTCGTTTTTATGGTGAGGCGCAATCGCTGTTCACGACCGCCATCGGACTCAATGAGAGTTATCACGAAGCCTACAACCTACTTGGCCAGACCGAACTGGCGTTAGGCAACGTGGAGGCGTCCAGCAAAGCTGTCCGGTCGGCCGTAGAACTTCGACCACAGTATGCCGATTATCGTAATAATTTCGGCGAAGCGTTGATGGCTTCAATGGCCCTGAAGGAAGCACAGCAGCAGTTCGAAAAGGCGATCGAGATCAATCTTTACTACTCGGATGCTTACTTCAATCTTGGACTGGCCCTGATTCGACAGTCGATGGAAATCGGTATGCGTCAGATGGCTCCAAATCTCACCGCCAAAGCCAACGACTACTTCAACAAGGCGTCGCTGATATATCCGGATTACAAAACGGCCGTGTTCGAAAGAGGGCTGACGGCGCTTAAAGCCGGTGACACCAGGCAGGCCTTTGCGCTGTTAAGAAAAGTACGGGAAGAAAAGAAGGAAGCTCATGCGCGCCGCTACGCTCCTTACTATATGCGATACGCGCTATATCCGCAGTGGATCAACGAGAAGGCGATCGAGGACAGAATAAGCTTTTTGCAGCGGGAGATTGGCAAGAACCCGACGTATGTCGACCTTTATGTAGAGTTGTCCCGGTGTTATCTCGAACACGCCAGAATGACCTGGAAGAAGGGCGTCGAGCAATATAAAAAGACGCTCGATATAAATCCAGGCCTGACCAAGCTGGCAGCACACCTTCAGGAAGCCGAAGATACTTACGACAGAATAAACGAGGCGGTAAAGAAGATTGCGGAATAACAACAAGAAAGCTGAGGCCAAAGGCGAAACATCAGTCATCGATTTGTTTGATCTCGAGTCTCCTTATGTGACCGAGTATCGTCGGCTGTTGTATCGTCTCCAGAACTCGGATCGGGGCAAAGAGCTGAAGTCGATACTGATTACCTCGGCGTTGACCGGCGAGGGGAAATCCACTGTCTGCGCCTTTCTGGCCATGACGGCGTCGATGAAAAAGGGCCTCAAGACGCTTGTTATCGATGCCGACCTCCGACTGCCCACAATTCATAAGCTTTTTGCCATGAACCTGCACCCTGGTCTGATCGAAGTGCTCGCGCGGGGCGAAGATCCGAAAAAGGCGATTAGAAAAACGAAGGTGGATGGACTGGACGTGCTTACGGCCGGCACTCACGGCGGTAATCCGACGGAGGTTTTCGATGCGGAGGCTATCGGACGTCTCGTGGATGATCTCAAGTTTTACTATGACCTGATCATTTTGGATTGTTCGCCTGTTTTGCCTGTGTCTGACCCGATGCTTCTGGCGTCTCAGGTTGACGCAGTCATCATGGTGGTGAAAACGGGCGAGACTCAGAAAGAAGTAGCCCAGCGGGCCCTGGCAATCCTGGATCCTCGAAAAAACAATATCCTCGGCGCGGTTCTTAATAACATGAATCATACGCTGCCTTATTACTATAACTACGACTACTATCGCTATGACTATCATCAAAGCGGTAAAGGGAAAACATCTCCCGGTAATACTCCCCCGACGGTCGAGTCCGGTCCAGCCCAAGAAAAGCAAATCATCAACGATAAGATCATTCGGGAAAACTGATAAAGGCCGGGGCGAACCGGAGACTGTTTTTTAGTCCGGTTCGAACGTTATTACACTGAATTGTCGGGATTTCACGATGTCGGCTCAGCAGCAGAACATCTTTACGGTGGACCTCGAAGAGTGGTTCGTGGTCGAGGTTCTCGCCAACAGGTACTCGTCGGATAAATGGCCGGAGTTGCCGTCGGTGCTTATCCAGAACTCTCTTACACTTCTCGATTTGCTCAATCGCAAGAAGGTCAAGGCGACGTGGTTCGTGCTGGGCTGGTGTGCCGATAAATACCCGGACCTGATTCAGGAGATTTTTGGCTACGGTCATGAAATTGGATGTCACAGCTATTACCACAGGCGGGTCGATTCTCTTTCAAGGGATTTGTTCAAGAAAGACACCGACAGGGCCATAAACGCTATTCTGAAAGCCACCGGTGTGCTACCCTATGGTTACCGTGCCCCCAGCTGGTCGATCAATGCAAGTAATCCGTGGGCCTTTGAAACCCTGGCCGAGATGGGTTTTCTATACGACAGTTCGGTTTTCCCCATAAAGCATGACCTCTACGGTTGGCCGGACGGTCCTCGGCGACTTTTCAGGATGGAGTTTCCGGGGGGGCGTACGATGTATGAACTGCCGGCAACGACCTATCCGCTGTTTGGAAGAAACGTTCCGGTGGGCGGGGGAGGCTATTTCCGCCATTCCCCCTACTGGTATTCGAAACGTATGATTCAGAAAATGAACGGTGAAGGCCAGCCTGTCGTGTTTTATATTCATCCGTGGGAAATTGATCCCAACATTCCCCGGATAGAGGGTCTGTCGCTGTTGCAACGTTTCCGAACCTACAGTTCGACCGCTATCCTGCGCCACAAGGTCGAAAGGCTTCTGGAGGATTTCACCTTCACCACCGCCGCTGAATATATGCAGCTTTTCAAGAAGAAACGAATCGGATTCGAATGACAAAACAACGTTTCTCGCGCCGCTTTGGTCGGTATTGATGTCTTCGCGGGCGTCCCGTCTGTCGAATTTTCAATTTATTCCTTGACTAAACTTGTATAAGTATAAAACATTAATGCGTGAGCAGCTGTGCTAAGTTAAATGAGGAGAAGGTGATGCGAAAATTCTTAATTTTGGTGATGGTTGGGTTCATGTTGGCCTCCAGTGTGGATGCCCGGCGGCCCAAAAAGAAAGCCGGTAGTATAGACGGTGGGAAGTATGTGGACGCCCAGTACAATTTCACGCTGACGATGCCTGAGAATTGGAAATTTAAGATAGGAGATGCCGACGACAAAGCTCGTCTTGTTCTCACACAGAACAACTATAAAATTCCGCCTCAGTATCTCAACGCTTCGGACTATACCAGAATTCCCAGGACGGTAGTATATGTTGATACTACCGGCATGGCAGCCGCGGATTTCATTGACTCGCTGGTGAGTGAAAACTACAGCTCGAGTCAGATGAAAGCCATCTATGCGGAATTCGAAATCCTCTCGAGCGGTGGCGACGGCTCCGGAATGTCAAGGGAGAAACTGGTTCCCAGGCAGCGTCGACCCATGGAAATCGGCGGCGAGCGAGGTCTGATCTGGTCCGGTAAGGTCAAGTACCGCAATGAGATTTCCCTGTCCGAATCCTCGATGGGGGCGGAACGGGTCTATGGCGGTTACGAAGGCTCAATTGTCGGTGTCAAGAAAGGCGACCTGATAATTCTTTTCCACACAATGTGTGAGGAGGATTACTCCGACGATGTCATGACGGAGATGACGACGTTTGTCGGCACACTGGAGTTTTCGAAATAACTTCGAGAAAAAGTTATTGTTTTATCGTGCTGGTTTGGTGATCTTTAGTGACATTTTGCAGCGGCGTTTAAGTCGGTGATAGTGTAGAAACCAGCCAGGATTTGGAGGCGTTATGTGGGCAGTCAGGGCGGTTTTGGTGGCCCTTTTGGTGATTGTCGTGGTGGCTTTCGCCTATTTCAACGTCAGCCCGTCACAGAAGGTGGACGTCAATCTTGTTTACGCTAAGTATCTCGATGTTCCACTGGTGACGGTTGTGTTCTGGTCGTTTGTGGCCGGACTGGTGATGTCCTTGTTTCTGTTCATATCTGTCTATGTTCGGCTATCCGTTCAGGTCAGGGCAGCCACCAGGCGCATCCAGTCTCTGGAGGGCGAGGTTGGCGTCTTGCGCAATCGTCCTATTGAGGAATCGGCCGACCTGCTGAGGGGTTCGGACGAAAAGCGTCTCGAAACAAAATCTCCTTTTGCGGATGGTGAATAATGTTTCCTGAATATCTGTTTACTTTTCTTATACTCTTCGCTGCAGTGGCGGTGTTTTATCTTTTGTATGACCGCTTTCTATACAAGCCGAACAAGCCGCAGACGGATCTTTATGTCGACGCTTTGCGCGATCTGCTCGATGGTCGTCAGGAAAGCGCCTTTACCAAGTTCAGACAAGTAGTGGTTGAGGATTCAAACAATATCGATGCTTATCTCAGGCTTGGTCAGATTCTTCGGGACAACAAGAAACCGGACCGTGCCCTGCAGGTTCATAAAGATCTGACACTCCGGGTCGGGTTGCCGAACGCGCAAAAGTACGAGATTCTAAAACAACTCTACGCTGATTATGTCGATCTGGACAACGCCGATATGGCCCAGGCAGCTCTCAAAGAAATGGTTACGATTAAACCGCGTGATCGCTGGGCGTATATCAAGATGCTCGAAGTCCAGAAGAAAATGCAGGCGTGGGATGAAGCCTATGAAACTGCCGTGATGCTTCTCAAAATAGAGGGCAACAAAACGAAAAAGCCGCTTGCCTCTTTCAAGTATCACCAGGGGGAGGCGCTGTACAAGAAGCGCGAGTACCACAAAGCGCGAATACTGTTCAAGGAGGCACTGGGGTTCGACCCCGCCTATGTCAAGGCCTATCTGGCCATAGGTGATTCCTATTACGATGAGAAGCGCTACGAGGACGCTGTGAGTTTCTGGAATAAACTCATAGCGACCGTTCCCGATGAAGGTCACCAGGTGATTGAAAGGTTGAAAAAGACGCTGTTTGACCTCGGCCGCTATGGTGAAATCAACAGCATTTGCCAGGCAATTCTAAAGCACTCTCCGAAGAATCTCGAGGCCCGATTGTGTCTGGCCGAATTTCATGAGAAGAAGGGGGAGATGGATATTGCCGAGGAGATTCTCAGCAGCATCGTGGATGATTATCCTCATGAAATCAAGGCCGTGGTGGAGTTGATCAGGATCCATCTCCAGAAGGGAGAGAACAAGAAGATCCACGACCTTATCAGAACCATCGAAAACAAAAGACAGAAGCTTCAGTTCCGTGCTGCCAGCAAGATCGCCGATACTTCGCTGATCGGCATTACGAACGAATAAAAATCAACCCTCTTGGGTATTTACAAGCATGAAAAAGCTGTCCTTCATCCTGTCCGTGATTGTGCTATTGCCGCTTCACGTTTCCCGGGCTGACAATATCTTTTCTTTGATTCGAGATGGTAAACTCGATGAGGCGGCGGACTCGCTCTCCGATGTTACCACGGCATCGACCCGTGACGGCAACAGGCTCTTTTATCGTAGCCTGCTTGAGGGCGATGCTGACCAGTCGGCCCGACTTATGGAGGCGGCGCTCAGAAGCTCCGTGGCGCCGATTTACCGTCAGGAAATCTATTACCGTCTGGCTCTCTATCATTTGCTGAAAGAAGACTATACGCGGTTGAGTGAGCTGGTAAGTGAGTACCGGACGCACTGGGAGAACGGCAAGTATCGGGCGGAAATGCAGCGTCTTTCCATACTTATCGATGAACGGCACGCCAATTACGACGCCGCCATCAAGCAGTCGGACCGATATCTGCTCGAGTACAGCTCGGGCGAAGCTAATCACTGGGGTATGGTCGACAAAGCAAGAATAATGCGTCGCTTTGACAAGGATGTCGGCGCGCACAATATGTTGCGCAAGTTGTCGCGGGAAAAGTCGGGACCGGGTGTCGCGGTGGCTTTGTACATGCTGGCCGAGGAAGCCATTCGCCAAAAGCATACCGATGACGCTGTCTTTTACTATAATCTTCTGCGTGAAGCTTATCCGGCTGCCATAGGTCTTGACGCTCTGATGGAGAAGATGGAGAACCTGACCTACTCCGGAGATAATCGCGCCGAAAAACTGACCGGCACATTTTATTCCGTTCAGGTCGGCGTTTTTTCGGTAAAGGATAACGCGGAAAAACAGGCCGATATGTTCAAACAGTACAACCAGAAAGTAGAGATCAGGCAAAAGAACGTATCGGACGTCAAATATCACGTTGTGTATGTGGGCCGTTTTACCGATTATGAAGAGGCCCGTAGATTCAAAACGATGCTGGAGTCAAACCATAAGGAAGCATACCAGGTCGTTGCTCGATGAACAAACCCTCCGATAAATCATCAGCTTCAACCCCCTTGATGCGTCAGTACTATGCCGTAAAGGAGAAGCATCCTGACAAGATTCTTTTCTTCCGGATGGGCGATTTTTATGAAATGTTCGGTGATGACGCGGTGAAGGCGGCTCCCATTCTGGGTATTGCCCTTACCTCGCGATCTCACGGCGCGGCGGAGTCGATTCCACTGGCGGGGGTGCCGTATCACGCCGCCGACCGTTACCTGGCCAAACTGTTGTCTTCGGGCCAGAAGGTTGTCGTGGTGGAGCAGGTTGAAGATCCCAGGACCGCTAAGGGTATCGTGAAAAGGGAAATTGTCGAAATCCTGACGCCTGGTACGGCCACTTTCGAGACTGAGGGGTTCAAACAACGGCCTCAATGTCTGGTGGCGGTGTGTGAAAATAAACGCGGCCTGCTCGGGCTGGCTGCCCTCGATATGACGACGGGCACATTCACCATACACGAAGGGGAATTCGGCGATGCGGTCGAGCGCCTCAAAGTGCTTGATCCATCGGAGATTATCTTTCCCTGCGATGTAGAAAGGGAGGAGTTTCAGCAACGGCTGGGGTTGACCAACGGTGCCTCGATGCTGACGGAGTTCGGCGAATGGAACTTTGACTTCAAAACCGCTGAACGTGACCTCAACGAGCATTTCGGAACCGCCACACTGGAGGGGTTCGGTGTCGCCGACCAGCGGCTGGGTGTATCGGCGGCAGGAGCGATACTCAGGTATCTTAAAGAGAACCACCGGGAGCATCTTTCTCACATCGATAAAATCTCCGGCTTTGATGACAGCGAGCGGATGGCTCTTGACTTCTCCACCGTTCGCAATCTCGAGCTGGTAGAAAATATTGCCCGGGCGACTCAAGAAAACAGCCTGCTGTCGGTAATTGATCGCTGTCAGACGGCTGCCGGCACACGGCGCCTCCGGGCGGCTCTTCTCAGGCCGTTTAAGACTAAACAGAAAATCGATCTCCGACTGGGCGGGGTTTCCGAGCTGGTCAAAAACAGGGAGATGGCGTTTCAGATACGCAGGCACACCCGCCTTCTGACGGATATCGAAATGCTGGCCGGTCGGCTGGGGCTGGGGAAATTAAATCCACGCCAGATGAAGAGCGTCAAAGAAGGTTTGCTTATAAGCAAGGTCATTCGTGAGTTGCTCACCAGAGCGGAAAGCGTTCATCTTGGAACGCTCGGTGGGGCGATTCCTGACAACGAGGAAATCATCGCCAGGATCGGCAGCGCGCTCAGCGACGATCCCCCTCAGGTTACCAACAAGGGTGAAATCTTCAGGCCGGGATACTCCGAACGTCTCGACGCCTTGAACGATTCGATCCGGGACGCCCGGCAGTATATCGCCGGCCTTCAGGCCAAAGAGCGCGAGCGAACCGGCATCACCAATCTGAGAGTCGGCTTCAACAAGGTGTTTGGTTATTATATCGAGATTACCCGGTCGAATCTGGACGCGGTACCCGATGACTACATTCGCAAGCAGACACTGGTGAACGCCGAGCGCTACATTACGCCGGAACTCAAAGAAAAGGAAGAACTGATTCTCAATGCGGAAGAGAAAATATTCCGTCTCGAACAGGAACTCTATCAGGAATTGATGGAGTATCTTAACGGTCATATCAGCGATATAAAGATTACCGGGGATATTCTTGCCGAGGTGGACCTGGTGTCAGCACTGGCGGAACTCGCCGTTGAGAACGGGTATTGCAGACCGGAGATTTACGAAGACACACGACTTAATATTGTCAGCGGGCGCCACCCGGTGATCGAGGCGGTATTGCCACCCGGTACCTTTGTGGCCAATGACGTGAGTTTGTCCGGGGATTCGCTTATACACATTCTTACGGGTCCCAACATGTCGGGTAAATCCACGTATCTTCGTCAAATAGGGCTGATTGTCATACTGGCTCAGGTAGGTTCATATGTGCCTGCCGGCGCCGCTGAGATTGGCCTGGTGGATAGGGTCTTTACGCGCGTGGGGGCGCTGGACAATCTTGCGCGCGGTCAGTCTACCTTCCTGGTGGAGATGATAGAGACAGCCAATATTCTTCACAACGCCACCGATCAATCGCTGGTGTTGCTCGATGAAGTGGGCAGGGGAACCTCGACGTTTGACGGATTGTCCGTGGCCTGGGCGGTTGTGGAGCATATCAACGAAGCAATCCAGGCCCGTACCGTTTTTGCGACCCACTACCACGAGTTGACCGGTATGGCCGAGATTTACGAGAAAGTTCACAACTACCAGGTGGCGGTAAAGAAATGGGAAAGCAAAGTTATATTTCTGCACCAGATTATTCCCGGCGGATGTGATGATTCATACGGCATTGAAGTAGCCAAACTTGCGGGGCTGCCTAAATCCGCGCTCGGCAGGGCGCGCCAGATTCTGAAACTCCTGGAGTCGGGTAAGTTCACTCAGAGTGAACTCGGCAAGGGAATCTATAAACAGAAAGTACAGCCCACGTTGTTTGACGCCAGACCATCGGCCATCGAGCAAACGATTAAAGACGCCGACCTTGACCATCTTACTCCCATTGACGCTCTCAATCTGCTGCGGCAACTCAAAGACGATATGGAGTGACTTGACCTTGGTGGAACAAACGCGCAGATGGATAAGGCCCCTGCCGGAGCGGGTGATTAACAAGATTGCCGCCGGGGAGGTTATCGAGCGGCCCGCCGCGGTTGTAAAGGAACTGGTGGAAAACTCTATCGACGCGGGCGCCACACGCATCGAAATTATCATCGAGAAATCAGGAACCCGCCTGATAAAAATAGTCGATAACGGGTGTGGTATACCGGCCGAGCAGGTAGAGATCGCCTTCTCCCGTCACGCCACCTCGAAAATTGCCAGTTTCGACGACCTGAATAGCCTTTATACCTATGGTTTTCGCGGCGAGGCGCTGCCGTCGGTAGCTTCGATATCGCGTCTTCGTATGGTCACGCGGCCGCATGACGCCACGGTTGGCACCGAGATAATTTACGAGGGCGGGGTACTTCAGTCCAAACAGCCGACCTCAGCTTCACCCGGCACGATAATCGAAGTCGAGAATCTGTTTTACAACACTCCCGCGCGCCGGAAATTCCTCAAGGCGGAAACCACCGAGGCACGGCACATCTCGCGCACGGCTATGGCGCTCGCAATCGGACGACCCGATATCGCGTTCTCATACAACCTCAACGGTAGAAGTATCTTCTCCTTACCGGCCGATTCAGAGCTGTGCGACAGAGTAGCCGCCGTACTGGGAGCGCAGGATAAACTGGTAAAGGTCCAGGGCGAGATGGGACCGGTTAAAGTTTCGGGATATATCGGTTCTCCTGAAATGGTGCAGAACAACCGCTATGGTCAATTTGTCTTTATCAATAGCCGTTATATCTATTCGCCGAGCTTGTCACACGCTCTGGCGGCAGGCTATGGCGAGCTTATCGCACGCGGTACTTTCCCGACCGGGGCGCTACTTCTTACGGTGGATCCGACTGAAGTGGACGTGAATGTTCACCCGACCAAGGCCGAAGTCCGACTCTCGCGCGAAAGAGAGATACACGACGCTGTTTATAGGATTGTGAAGGAATCTCTGCAGCAGGACGGTATCGTACCTGTCTTTAAGCCTTCGGCGCAGTCCGGACCATGGCAGGGAAGTGCATCGGGTTCTGATCGAAGGGCAGGCGGTTATATCCCGGGTGTTCAGGGTCACCACGAAGTCGATTTCAGTCTTCTGAAAGAGTTGTACAAAAAAGCCGGCTCTGAAACGCCGGCAGGAGGGCAGGACGTGGTGCGGGTCGACCGGAGCACCGGCGAAGTGATCGATGAGTTGCGCAGCGGTGCACCGGACGAGGGCGATGCTGCGGCACCGGCGGGTCTTCGCCTTATTGGCCGATTCGCCAATTTATATCTGCTCTTTCAGTCTGGCGATAACCTATATATCATCGACCAGCACACAGCTCATGAGCGCGTGCTCTACGAAGAGATTCTCGCCAAGGTGGAAAGTCAGTCGGTGGAGGCGCAGACGTTGCTCTTTCCGGCCCAGGTAGAGTTGAACCCTGAACTTCTGACTGTATTTGACGAGGCAGCCGAGCTGCTGAATAAATCGGGGTTTACCGTTTCGCATTTTGGCGGGAGAATGGTCAACATCGAAGCGGTGCCGTCGATTCTGTCGCGCAAGTCTCCATCGGAAGCATTCACGAAAGTTCTCGATGATTTCGCCTCGCTCAAAGCCTCCGGTCATGACATGAAAAAAGCCATGGCTCAGTCTATTGCCTGCCGTTCAGCCGTAATGGCGGGCGACAGGCTCTCAGACGAAGAGGCCATTCATTTGATTGGCCGCCTGCTCGAATGCGACAATAGATATTCCTGCCCCCACGGACGTCCTACCTTTGTGAAGCTAACCCGGGAAGATTTGGACAGACAATTTGGCCGTGCCTGAGAAGCCGATACCGATTATCTGCGGCCCCACAGGCTCGGGCAAGACAGCGGCTGCGGTTGAACTGGCCGGCGAATACCCCGTGGAGATAGTCTCGGCCGATTCCCGTCAGATTATTCGCCATCTTGATATCGGCACGGCAAAACCAACACCCGAGCAAAAATCCATGGTCAAATTTCACCTGATTGATCTCATCGAACCGGGGGAACGTTATTGTGCTTTCAGGTTTATCGATGAAGCCAATGAGGCGATAGAAGATATTCTTTCCCGTAAGAAAATCCCTCTCGTGGTCGGCGGCACGGGATTGTATTTAAGGGCGCTGACCGAGGGGGTGGTGGAGATAGAACAGGACGATATGTCGGTGTGCGAAGAACTGGCATCCGAGATGGAAAGTCTGGGCCCGGAGGAAATGTATCGTCGCCTGACAGAGATTGATCCGCTGGAGGCAGCCAAGACCCACCCTCACAACAAGGTGCGGGTTATCCGGGCGTTGGAGATATTCCAACTTACGGGCAAACCGAAATCGGAACTGATGGCTTCGGGAGCCTATCGAAAAGGTAGGTATGAGTTCGAATATTTCTGCCTGACACCTCCGCGCCCGGGTCTTTATGAGGCAATAAACCGGCGTGTTGATCGGATGATGACCGATGGTCTGTTGGAGGAGTTGAAAGTCCTGATTCAAAAAGGATATCGGGAGCGGATCCGAAGAGCTAATGTAATCGGCTATGGCGAACTGCTTGATTATCTTGATGGAAACTTTTCACTGTCTGAAGCTGTAAGCATTATTAAGCAAAACAGCCGAAGATACGCCAAAAGGCAGATGACATGGTTTAGAAGGCAGCCGGACTGCGTATTTTTTGAGGATAGGGAAAGTTTACTCAATTCGATCGACCTTAGGGGCTGGCCCGGCGAAAAATGATACGAGATTAAACTTGACATGGTTTCGAGGGGTGGGTTAAATGTCAACGAGTTAGCTCATTGGGCCTAAAAAAACGGAATTTTCTTCCGATAATTGAAAGAAAAGACAGGAATATCATCATGGATGAGGATATGAGAAAAACACTTCAGACCGCCATCTTACTAACTGTATTAATCCTTTTCACCATTGCCAACATCAGTTGTTCCGGCAAAGGCTCGATGTCATCGCCGCAGATTTATGCCGGTCGGCCACCAGCGGAAGAGACCGATGTTGACTCGGGCAGTTCGTCCGAGGAGGACACGGCCGCGGTGGCAGACAAGCCGTTGCTCGATTTGCTGCTCAACAAGACACCATCCGAACAAGCGCAGACTCAGTCTTCAGACACGACTCAGCGGGAGGATAGTTCCGATCCTCTTGAAAGCGACCCGGACGACTATGAATTAATAGAGGGTGTATTTTACAGTAGTGTCGACCTCGATGACTCAGCGTCGGCTGTCGACGATGACCTCTGGCGTCAATTCGATCTGGCCGAAGAGTATCACGCCATGGGCGTGATCGCCAATCGTGAGGCCAGCTGGGAAGAGGCCCAGTATTATTTTGAAAAGGCTTTGCGCGTGCTGGCTAATATCGACGTTGAGGCCGACTCGGCTCTGACACCCGAGGCGGCGAAATACACCGGTCTTATGGAAGGACTTATTGCGGATTATCGCGTGACGATGCGGTCGTTGGGAAAACTCGACGCCGATGTCTCGCCGACTGTTCTCATCGAGCGGTTCGGCGACCTCGCCAGTCAACTCGGTGATGACACTATGCGGGTTTACCGAAGCGAAGAAGCTCCGGTAACATACGACATTCCGGTCGTAATGAACGAGCGGGTCAAAAGTTCTATCGTCTATTACCAGACTGTAGGAAGAGACGTATTCAACAAGTTCCTTAAGCGCTCGAAAAGGTATACCCCGATGATGAAGAGAATCCTCGCCGAATACGGCCTGCCGCAGGATTTGATCTATCTTTCCATGGTTGAGTCTGGCTACAATCCTCATGCATACTCTTGGGCGAGAGCGATGGGACTGTGGCAATTCATCTCCTCGACCGGACGGTTATATAAGCTTGACCGTAGCTGGTGGTACGATGAGCGCAAGGACCCGATCAAGTCGACCCACGCCGCCTGTCAGTTTCTAAGGGATCTGTACAATCAGTTCGGTTCGTGGGAACTGGCGATGGCCGCCTACAACGGCGGCCCGGGACGTGTGAGTCGTCAGATAAAAAAGCAAAAAACCATCGACTTCTGGAAATTGAAACTGAAACGACAGACTATGGATTACGTGCCGCTGATCATGGCGGCGGCTATTATCGCCAAAAATCCCGAGAAATACGGCTTCTATGATATTGAGCACGAGGATGAGGTTGTTTGGGAAGAGGTGGAAATAGACAAGTGTCTCGAACTGGGTGTTGTGGCCCGGGAGATAGGCTGCAGCGAGGAAGAACTTAAAGAACTGAATCCGGAGCTTCTGAGAAAGTACACCCCTCCGAACACCAAAAAATACACTCTGAAAATTCCGCCCGGAAAAAAGGACCAGTTCTGGGCTGCCTATGACGGTATGCCGTCTCCCAAAGAGACAAGCTGGGTGCAGCACCGCATCAATCGGGGGGAGACCATAAGCAGTATAGCGGCCAAGTATGGTGTCTCCCAATATGCCATTTTCGAGGCCAATAACTTGAGCCAGCGTTCAAAGATATATGAGGGTAAGACGCTGATCGTACCGGTCCCGCTGGATCGTGACTACTCCCAGGCGTCATCGAACCGCAAAAACCTGGATTACTCCGCAAGAAATTCGATATATGTCGTCCGCTCCGGCGATACCATGTGGGATATTGCCAAAGCTTTCGGTACCACTGTCGATGACCTTCGCAGGGACAACTACATCGAGAAAGGTTCTCGAATCTATGTGGGCCAGAAACTGAGAATTCCATCGGGCGCCACACAGCTCAAGGACAAGAACGTCACCTCGAAATCGTCCGCCACGTACGCGTCGACTGAAAGTAGCGGCGGCTCCGATGATGTCAAATCGTATAAAGTGCGGTCAGGCGATACCCTGTGGGACATCGCCCGAAAGTACGGCACGACCACGAGCCAGATCCGCAGGCTGAACGGTCTTGGCCGCTCCAGTCGTATTTATCCCGGACAAGTGCTGAAAGTCGCTTCCGACGATGTCCGGTACGTGATTCACCGGGTGGCGCGGGGCGAGACTCTGGGGGCAATTGCCAGAAGGTACAACACGACTATCGCCCGTATTAGAGCGAATAATAACATTGATGATCCCGACAGGCTCAACATCGGGGA
The DNA here is from genome assembly GCA_040756055.1 of Candidatus Zixiibacteriota bacterium. NCBI lineage: Bacteria > Pseudomonadati > Candidatus Zixiibacteriota > Candidatus Zixiibacteriota bacterium. The sequence goes on along the minus strand of JBFLZR010000005.1, from coordinate 240,185 downwards.
GACACTGAGGATCTATTTAAATTAGACAGGATTCCTATGGCGAAAAGAAGAGATATTATTGTCGGGATTGTGATAGTCACCGTCTTCGTGGTGGCTTTCGTATTTTTTGGGGTAATGTTTGTTGAGATGCTTTCTCCGGAGGGGGAGTTTGAGTTCACGGGAATGGGCGGGAACATTGGTGTGGTGGAAGTCTATGGCGTGATCGACGAGGATTCCGGCCGCAGAGCTATAAGGCTTATCGAAAAGTGGGCGGAGAGTGGTTCGATCAAGGCGATAGTAGTTCATATAAATTCTGGTGGCGGCGGAGTCGCTATTTCTCAGGAGATTTACGACGCCATTCACCGCGCCCGCTTCGACTATGAAAAACCGGTGGTGGCCTCAATGGCCTCCGTTGCGGCGTCGGGCGGTTATTACATCGCTTGCGCCTGCGACAGAGTGGTCGCCAACCCGGGCTCGCTTACCGGCTCGATCGGTGTGATATTCCAGTTCCATACGTTCGAAGGCCTGATGGAGAAAGTCGGCGTTGGGACAGAGACGATAAAGGCGGGCGAGCTAAAAGACGTGGGCAATTACAGTCGGTCAATGACGGCTGAGGAAGAGCTGATGCTTAAATCCGTGGTCATGGATACTTATGAGCAGTTCGTTCAGGTGGTGGCCGACGGCAGGGGCAAGGATATCGAAGAAATCTACCCGCTGGCCGATGGCTCGGTTTTTACGGGTCTACAGGCCTATAACCTTGGCCTGGTAGATACTCTTGGCGGTTTGAACGAGGCACTGGAAGTAGCTGCTGACCTGGCTAACATATCGGGTGAGCCCAGGGCGGTATATCCTTACGAACGCAAAAATGTGACGATTTTTGACCTCCTGGGTAGCGCCGCCAGCCTGCTGGCCCAGCCCGTTAATAAGGTCATTTCCGGGCCGCAGTTGATGTATCTCTATCAGTAACAAGCAAATTTTCTGAAAAAAAGCGCAAAAAACAGTTGATAAACCAATAATTTTCCTTTTCTTTTATGGAAATATTGGGTATCTTTTCCTGCCCCAAAGGGTTAGAAATTTCCCGGAGTGGCAGATTCGACTATATGAAGAGTAAGATTGAAATAAATACCATTAATCAGAATACGTTTTGTCTTGGGAGGACACTGTGACCAAAGCTGATTTAGTTGAAAAGGTTGCCGAGAAAACAGGCCTTACCAGAACAGACGTGGCCGTTGTGGTGGACTCATTTCTCGATACCGTGAAAAAGTCGCTCGAGAACGGCCACAACATCGAAATCAGAGGATTTGGGACCTTTAAGGTTAAGCTACGCAAAGCCCGCAAGGCCCGCAATCCTCGCACCGGTGAAGTTGTACCGGTTCCTGATCGCAAAGTTCCGGTTTTCAAACCGTCGAACGAGTTCAAGAACATGATCACGAAACTGTCTATCTAAGGGACAATCAATGTCAAGATGGAGGATTAATGCCCAGCGGAAAAAAGCGTAAGCGCCTCAAAATTAAGACTCATAAACGGAAAAAACGCAGACGCGCTAATCGTCACAAAAAGAAAGTAAGATAGCTTTTTGATACTGGGAACTATTGTTTCTCCAGTTTTGGAAGATATTTCCGGCTGACGGGACTACGAACACCGGGGCGTGTTCTCCCTGACGGTTTTTTTAAATAGATAATCTTCTGGCAATCAACAGATTAGCCGAGGTGTAGAGTCAATTAATGCCCGCCTACTCAGGTGGGCATTTCTATTGCCTATTATTTCTCGGTGAAATCTGACAGACTCAACATTTGGGCCGTGGCGGCGGTGCTCTTGCTAATCGCCACTCCGCTGAAAGCCGTCGAGCGAGCGGACTTTCTGGTCAATGATGATAATACGACCACAGTCCAGAACGCGCCAAGGCTGGCCGTGGCCGATAAAAACGGATTCGTGATTGTCTGGACAGACCGTCGAGGAAGCACCAACGACATCTATCTCCAGCGATTCGACCCGCAAGGGTATGCTGCCGGCTATAATGCGAAAGTAAACGACGACACCAATAATTCCTATCAATTCGAACCGGCCATCGCGGTCGATCTCTCCGGGCTGTACTCGGTGGTGTGGAAAGATTATCGCAACGATCTCTATCCCTTCGGACCGGATATATACTTCCAGGCCTATGATTCATCGGTCCTCCCGGTTGGAAGCAATGTGAATCTCACGGTCAATGTCCCCGACTCCCTCAAAGAAACGCCCGATCTCGCTCTCGGCGAGTGGGGGGGCGGCGTGGTGGTGTGGGTCGATTACCGCAATCGAAACTGGGATGTTTACGGGCAGATGTTCGAATCAGACGGCAGTCTCGTTGGGACAGATTTCAAGATAAACGACGATATCGGTACGGCTCAGCAGCACGCGCCGCGCGTCTCAGTGTCGCCCCAGGGATGGTTTGTGGTCACCTGGTATGACAACCGTTCCAGTAATGACGATATATTCGTTCAGCGCTTTGACAGCGACGGAAACAGGCTGGGAATAAATGTCAAAGTGAACTCCGACAGCCAGGGAGCCAGGCAGGCGTTTCCCGATGTCGCTGCCGATGGTACGGGAAGATTTACCGTCGCCTGGGTGGACTGGCGCAACGGAGCTTACCCATCCAACCCTGATATCTACGTGAGAACATTCGATACCCTCATGACACCGGTCAAGAGTGATGTTAGGGTGAATTATGACGGCACTCAAAACGCCCAGCGCGAAGCGGCAATAACATCGGATCGCATGGGTAACACCGTGGTGGTCTGGTCGGACTCGACCACCGACGGCTGGAATATCACCGGGCAGATACTTGATAACTCCAGCAACCTGGTCGGATCGAATTTCCGCGTCAACGACTACTTGAGCGGCAACCAGCTTGATCCCGATGTCGGGATGGACGGTGAGTATCGCTATGTCACCTGGGCGGATGATCGCAGCGGGAACTGGGATATTTATGCCTCCATAACACGATATAAACAGCCATCGTTGACTATTACTCCCACTTCAATCAGTCTGGTCATGAACGAGACCGACGCGGTTCCTTCGGCACGGACAGTTGTGGTAAATCATACGGGAGCTGAACCGGTGGATTACACCATTTCGACAACGGTCGATTGGCTCAGCGCTCTTCCGGACTCAGGCGCTACTCCGGACACGGTAAGTGTAACGGTGGCTACGGACACTCTGGTTCAGGGAACCTATTTTGGTACTCTGGTTTTCAGCGACGTGGCCGGTCAGGATTCTTCGCTGGTTGTTTCCGTGAGATTGGACGTGATCGGTCTTCAGAAAGACACGATAAGAATTGACCCGGCAATAGTTGAGGAGGGAGGGGTCGGCAGCACCCCTATTACGGCTGTCATTGTAAACGACCTTGTTCACATCTCACTACCACTTCAATTCGACAAGGATAGCCTGATGGTCGACTCGATTCTTGCCGGACCGACATTGCCGGCTGATGTGGGCCTGCAGTCAACGATCGATACCGCCGGTGGACTCGTCCTGATTGAGTGGACGCCGACAGCAACCATTAGCCCGGGAAGTTACTATCTGGGCGATCTGTACTTTACCGCCGGAGCTGCGAGCGGCGCGTGCTCGATCGACACGGTTTCAAACGACACTCTCCAATTTCGAGTGACAGTGGGGGCCGCCGAATTGATTCCGGATTTCAGCGGCGCCGAGATTACTATTTCTCCGTTGACGGACCTTAGCGGCGATCCGTTGGATGAACTTCCGGGCTCATTTTCCCTCAAGCAAAATTACCCCAACCCATTTAATTCAAGTACTCTCATTAGATATGATTTGCCGGCATTATCTAAAGTAACACTTAAAGTGTATAATATCCTCGGTCAGCCGGTTCGGACGCTGGTTGACAGAGTCCAGCCTTCCGGTTCGTATCGTTTAAGCTGGGATGGCCTCTCTGACGACGGGGATCCCGTGGGGTCGGGCATCTACTTCTATCGTCTCGCAGCGGACCGGATGGTGGCTGTCCGTAAAATGGCCTTATTGAAATAAAGCGGTTCTTCGCGCATAATTTCAAAAATTGCGCTTCCCCCGTAACTTTCTGTTATCCAGAACGTAAACAAACCATGATGAATAAGCAGGTTGAGCGTAACGGAGGAATTATGAGCATTTTGAGAATTTCAACGCTGACTCTTGGGCTTCTGATAACATTGGCTGTCGTAGCCCAGGCGGAGGATACGGGGCGCATTTACGGAAAGATCCAGACCGTCGATGGAGACGTGTTTGAGGGCCTGATCAGGTGGGACAAAAATGAGGGTGGCTGGGTCGACGTTCTTGACGGAGATAAGAATCTTCCCAAAAAGAATCTCAGAAAATCCGAGCGCAAACGTTATCGCGACGAGGGTACGTCGATAAAGATTCTCGGCCTGACCCTTGGAGACAAGTATTCCTCGTGGTCGGATTTCGGAACCGCTCAGTCAGGCATCCGTTTCGGTCACATTAAGTCACTCGAGGTTGTTGATGACGACATGGTATTGCTGACGACGAAATCGGGCATTGAGGTCGAGTTGGAGCACGGTTCTACCGATATCGGCAAAGACATAAGGGAGATTATCATCGAAGACAACCAGGAAGGTGAGATTGAACTCGTCTGGGATGATATCGAATCAATTACTTTCCTGGCTCCGGATAAAGAATATTCGTCAAATTTCGGCGATCGGTTGTATGGTACGCTGACAACGCGCAGAGGAGAGACGTTCAACGGATTCGTCTGCTGGGATATTGATGAGTTGTTCACGGAGGATATCCTCGACGGTGATGAGCGCAACCGCAAAAGAAAGATTCCGTTCGGCAAGATCGCATCCATTGAAAGATACAGCTCCAGCGGAGCGACAGTGAAGCTGGTGGATGGTGACGAAATGCTCCTTCGAGAGTCGAATGATATCGATGATGGCAATCGCGGCATTATTATCTCCGACCCCGCTTTCGGACAGGTGCGCGTGAACTGGGACGAGTTCGAGAAGCTTGATTTCTCCAAGGCCCCCGGAGCGATCGAATATGGTCATTTTGACGGTGGCCAACGGCTTTACGGCACGGTTTACACCGAAGACGGTCAGAAGGTCACGGGTGAGATCCGTTGGGATAATGATGAAGAATATACCTGGGAGATTTTGGACGGCGATTATCATGACATTGAATTCGACATCGAGTTCGGTCTCATTAAAGAGATAAGCAAGCGCTCGTACAGGTCTTGCGATGTTACCGTTTCCGATGGCCGCACTTTCCGTCTTCGCGGCTCGAACGATATTGACGAGGACAATAAGGGTGTTTTCGTGACGCTCGATAACGGCGAAGAAGTGGATATCGACTGGGAAGACTTCGAAAAGGTTGAATTCACCCGAAAGTAAATGTTTGATATAAACGCTCTTTAGTCGCCATACTATTTTCCAAATGTGCCGTCGGGTTTCCCTCCCCTTGGCGGCACATCCTCCCTTCGGGATGTGATTAAGATGCAAATAGAAAGCCCTGAAGTAATTCAGGGCTTTCGCGGTTTATAAATCTTCTCGGAAGGGATTACTGCAGATTGGCCTTTTCTTTGGCCGCCTTGAGTTCCTTCACATGTTCCTTGGCGACCGCCACATCGTTTTTGGCTTTCGGATTCTTGGAGCCGATCCGAATGAAATTCTCCCAGTTGGCTATGTTGGCATCGAAATTCTCGGGGTTGCCCGACTCCACCGCTACCGCGTAGTTGAAGGCCGCACGGTAGTTGTTCGGGTCAACATTCAGAGCGGATTTAAATGCCCCGGCTGCCGAGTTATATTTCTCCTGTGAGAGATAGATGGCGCCAATGGCGGAATGAGCGTTATCGTATTTGGGATCCAGTTCGGCCGACTTCTTCAGGGCATTAATGGCCTGATCCATGTTGCCCGTGTCCTCATAGGCCTTACCCAACATATAGTAAGTCAGATTATCGCCGCCGCCGAGTTGATGGCACTTCGATAAGGCAGCGATGAGTTCTTCGTTGTTTTGCTTGCGATAGTAAACTTTGCCCAGGTCCTTGTAGTACTCAGCGTCGCCGCCCTTGAGGGCGATAGCCTCCTTGAGAGCGATTTCAGCTTCGGCGTATTTCTTGAGAGCGTACTGGACGCGGCCCAGATTGGCGAAGGCATCGGCGTTCTTTTTGTCTTTCTCGGTGGCGGTTTTGAAGTTCTGAAGGGCTTTGTCAAACTGCTTCTGTCTGAAGTATATGGCTCCGAGATTGATGTAGGCGTCGACAAACCCCGCATCCTCACCGATTGCGGCCTCATACGACGTAATCGCGCCAGCCTCGTTGCCGGCTTTTTCGGCGCTCAGGCCGGCATTGAAGTGCTCTTTTGCTTTTTCTGGCTCAGCAAGCAATGTGGCGGGGGCCACCAACGAAGCTGAGAGAACAGCGGTTAGAAACATCAGTGACAAGAAATTTGACTTTCTCTTTTCGAACATAAACACTCCTTACGTTCTCCATTTATACGTTTTACAAATAATGTTCTTAAATGATCCCGTTTTATCACAGAGAGTTTCGATGCTTCAAGAGGGCATCTTTCACCGACTTGTGTTTGAGGGCCAGGATTCTGGCCGCCAGTACGGCAGCATTTTTTGCCCCCGGCGTGCCGATCGCGACAGCCGCCACCGGAATTCCGGGCGGCATTTGAGTAATAGAGAGCAATGAATCGAGACCGTTCAGGGCCGCCGGCAGAGGAACTCCAATTACGGGAAGATTGGAGTGTGCAGCTGCGACTCCCGGCAAAGCAGCCGAAAGTCCCGCCATGGCTATGATTACTTCGTAGCCTTTGGCCTCGGCCCCCGACGTAAGTTCTTTTGTTTTTTCCGGATGACGGTGCGCGGATGATACCTCAATGGTGCCTTCAATGCCGAACGCAGCCAGTTGCTCTTTGCACTTTTCGGCGTATTCGAGATCGGATTTCGAACCGACTATTATTAATACCATAGCCATTTTATAACAACCTCATCAGTTATTAGGTTTCCCGGTCCTGGACCCGATATCGCGACGAAACATGGCGCCGTCAAAGCGAATCTTCGATACCTCCCGGTAGGCTCTTTCGAGAGCCAGCTTGAGAGTCTTATCCATACCCATCACTCCAAGAACCCGACCACCGGCGGTAAGCCACTTTCCGCCCTGCCTGGACGTTCCGGCGTGAAAGACAAAAGAGTTATCGTTATGGACGTCTGACAGCCCCGATATGTTGATGCCGGTCGCATATCTGCCCGGGTATCCGCGCGAGGCCATGACAACGCAGGCGGCTGATTCACTGCGCCAGCCGAGTTTACCAAATGAACCGAGCTTCTGGTTGACAACGGCCATCATAACCTCGGCCAAATCGGATTTAAGCAGAGGAATAACAGCCTGGGTCTCAGGGTCGCCGAATCGACAGTTGAATTCGAGCACTTTCGGACCAGTTTCGGTCAACATGAGGCCCGCGTATAAAACGCCCTTGTAGATAATTTCTTCCTGGGCCAGTCCGTTTATGGTGGGCAGCAAAATGTGTTCATATATCCGCTCCATCATGTCAGCATCCACGAACGGCACCGGGCAGTAGGCACCCATGCCGCCGGTATTCGGACCGCGGTCACCATCGTAAGCTTGTTTGTGGTCCTGACTGGGCAGCAGGGGAAGAACGGTTTTCCCGTCGGCGATTGCCATGATCGATACTTCCTGGCCGGTGAGAAAGGATTCGACGATGATGCGCTCGCCGGCGCCGCCGAAGACCTTCCTGATCATCATCTCATCGATTATTTTCTCCGCCTGCCCAATATCTTTGACAATCACCGCGCCTTTTCCCGCCGCGAGACCATCGGCTTTGATGACCGCCGGAAACTGTACCGACTTGCAAAATCCCATGGCTTCGGCCGCCGTGTCAAAAACCCTGAACGGAGCCGTGGGGATGTGGTGACGGCGCATAAACTCTTTGGAGAATATCTTGCTGCTCTCGAGCTGGGAGGCTCTTTTGTCCGGACCAAAGATTTTGAGTTTTCTTCTCTGGAATTCGTCGACAATTCCCTGAGCCAGCGGAGCTTCAGGCCCCACAACCGTCAGATGGATTTTCTGTTTGGCGGCGAAGTCCGCAAGGCCCTTGATGTTGTCAGCCTTGATGTTAACACATTTCGCCTGCTGGCCGATGCCATCGTTGCCCGGAGCACAGTAAATTTTGTCTACCTTCTTGGAACTCTTGAGCTTCCAGACCAGTGCATGTTCTCTACCGCCGGAACCAACTACCAGTACTTTCATCGTTCCCCAAAAATCTTCTATATTTGGCTGGTTTTCTTAAAACGTAAATTATAAGCCATTCAACCACAAAAGACAAACTGTTTTTTCCAGAGCGACATCTACGGACTATCGTGTCTCCACACTCATTTTAAGGCAAAATCACTGGATGCCACAACAATAGAGAGAAAGATGTTTACTATTTGGCAAAATTGCTTATTTTAGGCTTAATAGTACTCGCCGCAACAGCTTAAACCGAACCTTGCACAGGCTCAAGGAGGGCTCATGTTTCGGATAACATTGTCAGTTATCGTGTTCATCCTCACAGTCACCGTATTGGCCTCAGCAGCGGGGGCTGACAGAATCTCTCAAATCAGAATAAAGCCGATGACAAAACAACAATACCTGGATATGCTCGAAATGGGCATGGATATCAGACGCCAACCCGGACAGGAGTTCGATGCTTTCGCCAATCCATCCGATATTCAAAAACTGCGTCAGAAAGGGATTGGGTTCGATGTCATCCATGACGACGTGCAGGAGTTCTATGTGAGCCGGGCTGAAGAAGCGGACTTCGGCGGATTCATGACCCTCGCTCAAATAGAGACTTATCTTGACGATCTGGCGGCGGCACATCCGACCATAATGACTTCAAAATACTCAATTGGTCTTACAATAGAATGGCGCAACCAGTGGGTGGTCAAGGTGTCCGATAATCCGGGTGTCGATGAAGACGAGCCGGAAGTTTTCTACAACTCTCTCATACACGCCCGTGAGCCTGCCGGAGCGGCTGCTCTGCTGTATTTTCTGGAGTATCTTGTCGCCAATTATGGCACGGACCCCGAAGTTACCTATCTGGTGGACAATCGTGAGCTGTTCTTTTGCCCGGTAGCAAATCCGGATGGTTACTACTACAATGAGGAAATAGCTCCCAACGGCGGCGGTATGTGGCGCAAGAACCGTCGTGAGAACTATGACGGTTCCTACGGTGTTGACCTCAACCGCAACTGGGGCGAGAAGTGGGGTTATGACAACCTGGGCTCAAGCCCGGTACCCAACTACGAGACTTATCGCGGGACCGCGGGCTTTTCCGAACCCGAAACCGAGAATCTTAGAAACTTTATCGTCTCCCGCGATTTTACCATCGTCCACAACTTTCACACATATTCTAACCTGGAATTGTGGTCGCCAAGCTATGACCGGTTCTTTGATTTACGCCAGGAATATTATGCCAACCTGGGCGATACGATAACGCAATACAATAACTACACCCCAGGTGTAGGCTGGACTCTGTATCCGACCAACGGTGACTCTGATGATTGGATTTGGGGCGATACCTTGTCCAAACCGGCGATCATCTCCCTGACTGTTGAAATCGGGTCGAGTTCCGATGGTTTCTGGCCATCGCCGTCGCGTATACCCATACTCTGCGAGCAGAACCTCTATCCTAACCTGTACCTGGCGCAGATCGCCGATAATCCATACGCCATAGCCCCTCCCTTGGTCCCTCAGATTACAAGTCCCGAAGAATCGACCGGCGATTATACAGTAGCCTGGACGCTCGATGATACCGACAACCCCGCTGTCACCTACCGGCTGATGGAATATTCCGACCGACAGGAGGTTGTCGACAATGTCGAGGCCGACTATGGTTACTGGGATGCCGTGTTCTTTTCGCGATCGACCGACAGAGATTATACGGGAAGCTATAGCTGGCACAACGTGTTGAATTACGATGGTTTCGCTTGGCTGCAATCGAGGACGCCTTATGAGGTGAAGACGGGGGATATGTTGCGGATGTGGCTGTGGTACGATATCGAAGCGGGCTGGGATTATTTCTACGCCCAGGTATCGACCGATGGCGGCCTTAGCTTCGAAAACCTGGCGGGCGATTATACAACTAACGATGATCCTAACGGAATGAATCACGGCAACGGTATCACCGGCTCCTCCGGCATTTGGGTTCTCGCCCCGTTCGATCTGACACCATACGAGGGGCAGCAAGTAATCTTTCGCCTATCGTACATCACCGACGACTATTACTATGAAGAGGGTGTCTACATCGATGATATTGAACGGATAGAGATATTCAATACCGTGAACCAGGTGTCGTCCTCCATTACCGACGGTTTCTACAATTTTACGGGCAAGGCTAACGGCGAATACTGGTATAGCGTCGCGGCGACTGACGCCGAGGGACAGGAAGGCTATCTCTCCAAGATGACGCACACGGTCGTCGCGAATACTTTGTGCTGCGTGATTTCCGGTGACATAAATCATGACGGGTTTCTGGATCCGCTCGATGTCACCTATTTCGTGAACTGGTTGTGGAAAAGCGGCTCGGATATTGCGTGTCTCGAGGAAGCTGACTTAAATGGCGATCTTGAGGTCGATCCCCTGGATCTTACATATCTCGTGAACTATATCTGGAAGGGCGGTCCGGCGCCTGCCGGCTGCCATCCGCTTCAATAGACAAGATTTGTCCCGAACAACAGTGCATCACCCCGGCTCGCGGCGCGAACCGGGGTGTTTTTTTGTCAGCATCCATTACTGAAACTTGATTTTCACCAGCATGAAATCCGGGTGGCCGGTGCTTTTAGCGTCTGTCTGTCCGCTCACAATACAATGACCATCGGAGATCATCACGAAGCCGCTTGCCCAATCAGCGCCATCGCTCCCGACAAATTTACTCGCAGCGACCGATCCGTCCGAATCAATCCCGGCGATAAATACATCGTTGTTGTTAAAGGGGGCCTTGGTGACGCCACAGACGAGGACGCTGCCATCGGCGGATGGCTGTATGGAAACGGCGTAATCATAAAATTCATTGCCGAAAGCCCGCGCCCAGAGCTCATTTCCGTCCTTGTCAACTTTGATTACATAAGCGTCCATCAGATCATTACAGTCGGAGAATCCAGCTACGAAGTAGCCGCCGTCGGATGAGGCGCACATGGAGGTTCCCCAATCGAAACCGTGTCCGTGTTCACCGGTGGGATGATAGGCATTTGCCCACTTTTGGTTGCCAGTTGCGTCCGTTTTGATCAAGTAGAAATCGCTGTTGCCGCCTCCGAAGCTGTTGGTGGTCGAACCGATGGCAAAGCCTCCATCGGGCGCAGAAACAATCGAGTTACCCATATCTGTTTTCTCCCCGCCGAAAGTCCGGCTCCAGAGCATCTCCCCGCCGATATCGGTTCTGACCAGGTAAATGTCTTCTTCGCCGGCGCCTTCAGAGGTGGTGTACCCTGCAATAGCAAAGCCGCCGTCGTCTGTTCGACAGACCGCCGTACCGACATCCCAGTTTGCGCCGCCGTACGCGTGTGACCAGATTTGCTGTCCGCTCGGGTCGATTTTGAGCAGGTAAACGTCTTTTTCTCCCGCGCCTATCGATGTAGTGTAGCCGGTGATTACGAAACCGTCCTCGACCGGCAGGACAGCGAGAGCGTAGTCGCTGCCGGGACCGCCGTATGTTCTGGACCAGATAGTGTCGCCGAGGCTGTCTGTATTGATAGCGAGGATGTCAGCGTTATCGCAGCCCTGCGAGAATGTGTAGCCCACCAGCAGGCAGCCGCCATCGGCAGTCGGGCACAACCCGCCAGCGCCATCGGCCGACAACCCTCCGTACTTTTTGGCCCAGATCAAATCATCGCCGGAGAATCCGGCATCGGATACGGTCATAAAGTCAGTCGGCGACATTTTCTCTTCAGATGATTCGGTCTCACGGTTTTCTATTGCCGCCGAAATAGCCGTGGCGTTGGGGATATTGTTATACTGGCCGCGGCTGGAGGTGATCAGGTTGCCGATAATCTGCGGGGCAAAATCGACTCCCTTAAAAATACCACCGGCCGCTTCGAATTCCTGCTGGTATCTGGCGCTGCCGGTGATCGACCTGCCGTTAATAAGGTCAAGCGCTGCCAGCACGCGGACGCCGGCGCAGGAGGCAAAAACGGGAATATCCTTGGATGCTGCCCCGGCGATAAGGCGCATGGTATGATCGTTGCCAATGATATCCGCAAACGGTTCGCGATCGGTGAACTGTGTGGAGGTGAGAAGGACTATGGCGTCAAACCCCGATAAGTCCGCCATCTGCGACAAAAGCGTGTCGACCGTCATAGGCAAGCCGCCGCGCGGGACACTGAATGGCTCGCAGATCGCGACGGTATCGGTGAGTCCGGCGCAGGTAATGGAATAACCGTACTGCTCAAGTGCATCGCGAAGCAGAAAGTAGTTGATGCCGAAACCCTCGGGGACTATGGCGAGAATTCGCTTGCCGTGAGTCTGTTGCTCAGGCTCATTTGAGCAGCCTGTCATGATTATCATAGCGGCGAGCGCCATCAGAATCACTATGGCTGGCGTTTTTCTTCGAGATTCTATCATTGGCGAGGTTCCTCTTTTGGTGTTTGTTTAATTGGCGCACCTGTTTCATAGACGAATCAACCGAGATTTTGTTTCGTTCGGAACGCGCCTTCGCCCTCAGGCGCAACAGTAAGTGTGCCAACAAAATATGGCGCTCTGGCCTCGTTCCCCCAATATGCTGCTCAGAGCGAAGGTTGGCATCAACTGGTGATTCATCGACGTATATTCGCTATCAATCGCGAGACTGTTACGTGCATATTGTAAGGGGTACGGCGCGCAGTCTACGCTGGTCTTGACGTTTTTTTTATGCTGACAGGTTGACGCTGCGGGCATGGGGAGGTACATTGCGTCATTATAATTGAGAAATTTGTCTATTATGCTACCGGCGACATTCAAACAGACTAAATAACGCGCGCCGGTTTCACATGTTTTGAGGTATGGCGGTTCGAGGGTTCTCAAAAGGAGGTTGATATGTACAGATCCGTGAGGGCATGGGGGCTGTCGATGGTTCTGACGCTCACCTGCATGTTGGCCTTTTCCTGTTCGGACAACTCGACGGGGGGAGACGTAGATGATGACGAGGATAATGATGGTCTCGCCCCGAGTGCTATTGTCGATTTACGGGTGGCTGCTGTAAACACCAACTCTGCTTTGCTTCGGTGGACAGCCCCTGGCGATGATGGTTCGACGGGATGTGCCTACGAGTACGATCTTCGAGGATCAACGGATTCCATTACAGCCGCGAATTTTTTATCGGCGATTCAGGCAACGGAGGTTGATCCGCCACTCCCGGCCGGTATGACTCAGGAGTATACCGTGGACGGTCTTCAGTCGGGTCAGAAATACTATTTTGCCATAAAGACCCGCGACGTGGCTGGCAATTGGAGTGGATTATCGAACTGTCTGAGTTTGACCTGTCTCGTTGATGAGGTTGTGGTGTTTGCCGATACGGCTCTGGTGCGGGTGGTTCGCGATACAATTGGGTTGGCTACGGGTGACATTCATTTTTCCGATGTTCAGAATATCACTGATTTTGGCGCGACAGATCTTACAATTGAAGATTTAACAGGTCTGGAGTATTTTGTCTCGGTTCACTTTCTCTTTCTGTACGGTAACAATATCAGTGACCTTACACCATTAGCGGATCTGGATGAGATATTCGCGCTGGGGTTGGCTGACAACAACATTTCGGATTTATCCCCGTTGGCCGGCATGACCGGGCTTCGTCAACTCATCGCAGGGGAGAATCCGATCAGCGATATCACACCGCTGGCCAATATGAGTTATCTTGGCTGGCTCCGGCTCAATTCCACCGATGTAACTGATTTCACGACCCTATATGGGTTGGACTCTTTAACGGAATTGGATCTTGGCAGCAATCAGCTGGGGGACGTCAGTTTTGCGGCTAATCTAACGCAGGTAAAAACTCTAATATTGAATGGCGACAACATTAGCGATGTAACCGCTCTGGGGAGTTTGACGGGATTAGAAATCCTGAACCTTGTCTTCAACCGAATAGCCGATATTACACCGCTTTCAGGATTGACCGGCATTAGGGAATTGAACCTGCGCTACAACGAGATTGTTGACATCGAGCCACTGGTCAACAATCCCGGTTTGGATTCCGGTGACGTCGTGTTCTTACAGAACAATCCCCTTTCAGAGGAATCAGTAAATGAACATATTCCCGCGCTCGAGGCCAGGGATGTGACAGTTTATCATTGATTTTGAGAATTTCTGAAAGCGTCCTGAAGCTTTGAGCCGACGCCGGCGGGCTTACTGCCGGCGTTTCGTTTGTTTGACGACGGCCAGATGTAACCGCTTTTGCCCCAAGCAAAAAGCAGGGGTAAGCAGCGTTTTTTGTGGTCGCCTTTGGATATAATCAGTTGACAAAGCGTCTATAAAATGTTTACTTCAACTTTTCGCGAAGCGGCTTCAGGGGCAAAGCAGCCGAGCGAAGTGTGTGGAATATAACGAAAGGCTTTTGAGGATATCACCATGAAAAAATCAGTGATCTTGCTTGCGGCTCTGTTGTTACTTTTGCTCAATTTGACCGTGATGGCCCAGGAAGAAGAAGAAGAATGGGCTCGCGATATTCTGGAGATGAACTTCTTCGGCGGCGTGGACGGCCCCACCTCGGATATGCTCGAATGGAACGATTCCCTGGGCGCCAAGACAGGTTACAATGTTGGCATGGATATAGGATATTTTATCTCCAACCCACTGGTGGCGGGAATTTCGTTCAGGTTCGCTGAATACTCAATCGCGGCCTACAGTCACGATGAGGCGGCTGCGGATCTCAAGCACCGAATCTATAATCCCCAGGTCTATGCCAAGTATTATCTGATGCCTTATTCGAGCTATTCGCCGTATGTGAAGGCCAACATTGGCCTGACTTTCAACAAGTTTACCACTTATGTCGACAGCGATGGTGATGGAGACAATGACCGGTACCGTCAGCTTTCCTACTCCCCGGCACTTTCATACGGGATAGGCGCGGGCGGATTCATTTACACGGCCGACTACGGCGGCTTCTTTATTGAAGGCAACTACCACATTATCAAATCCGCCGAATCCGACCATGAGTACGAGGGAACGACCTACGTGTTCGGCGATGATCTTGCGGTTTGGGAGATTCACGCCGGCGTAAGAATTCTGATTGGTTCCGGCGACTGATGTACCAACGAGTTTGAAAAAAACCCGCCCCTTGGCGGGTTTTTTGTTTGCCTGAAATGAGGGCAATATCTAAGTTTTATGCGATGAAAGACTTGAGACTTCTAATCGTCGATGACGAGCAGAGCCAGCGCGACCTGCTCAAGGGTTTCTTAACTAAAAAAGGCTTTGAGGTTCACACCGCTGAAAGCGGTGAGGCAGCCTTGGAGCAGTATCACAAAATATTCGCGCCGCTGGCGCTGGTTGATTTGAAAATGCCGGGTATCAGCGGCCTGGAACTTCTCGATCGATTGAGGGAGATTAACCCGTTCGTACAGGTGATCGTGCTGACCGCCTTTGGCTCAGTTGAAACGGCTGTACAGGCGATGCGGTCCGGCGCCTTTGATTATCTCACCAAGCCAATCGAGGATCTCGATGAGCTTATCGTCAAACTCCACCGGGCAGCCGAGCAGAACCGACTTGTTGTCGAGCACAAGGTAATGAGTGAACGTCTGGCGGAAATTTTCCCCAGTTCTGAGATAATTGGTCGGTCGGAGGCTATCAAAAAGGTAAAAGAAATGATATCGCTGGTGGCCCCCAAGGATGCTACGGTGCTTGTGACTGGACCATCGGGCACGGGCAAGGAACTGGTCGCCAGAGCCATTCACGCCCTGTCGCCTCGCGCGGAAAAGAAGCTGGTGGCTATCAACTGCGCGGCTTTCCCGGAAAATCTTCTGGAGTCCGAACTCTTCGGCTATGAAAAAGGCGCCTTCACCGGTGCGGACAAAGCCAAGCAGGGACGGTTCGAACTGGCTGATGGCGGCACGCTGTTCCTTGACGAAATCGGGGAGATGCCGGTTACGATGCAGGTGAAACTTCTCAGAGTGCTCGAAGATCGAAAAATCGAGCGGCTGGGCTCGGTCAAAGAAATCCCGCTCGATATAAGGATAATCGCAGCCACCAATCGAGATCTTGACAGGTTGGTTGAGCAGCAGAAGTTCCGCGAAGATCTGTTCTACAGGCTGAATGTCATTCGAATCTATTTGCCTCCTCTCAAAGACCGGGCAGGGGATGTATTGTTGCTGGCCGATGAGTTTATTAAAAAATACTCAAGGAAAGTCGGAAAAGAAATCAGGGGTATCGACCCTGAAGCGGCGGAGCTGTTGGTAAACTACTCCTGGCCGGGCAATGTCCGCGAACTTGAGAATATCATCGAGAGGGCGGTTGTTCTGACCCGCGATGACAGAATCCGCAAAACAAATCTCAGCGGCCTTACTACGGGAGGCCCCACCGTCGGCGGCGCCATGACGACTCTTGCCGAAATGGAAAAACGGCATATCAAGAGTTGTCTGGATAGCCTCGGATGGAATATGTCGCTGTGCGCCGAAAAGCTGGGAATACACCGCAACACCTTGAGAACCAAGATCAAAGAATACGATTTGTCGCCAAACGACCAATAAGAGTGCGTCCTTTTCATTGTGCGCACAATTATTGTGCGCTGCCATGTTACTATTAATCCCCTAAAATCAGTTAAGTGTTGACCAGCTAAGCACTTGTCTGCTTCGGCACGGGTTTTGATTAACTATTAACCGAAGACAACAGAATTCCTAAGGAGATTGGGTTATGAAAACGAAAATATTCGCGCTGGTTCTGGCCGCGACGGCCTTGTTTTTCGTCGGATGCACCGATGACGAGCCTGATGTTATCGTCGCTGATTTCACTCCGGCTGCTCCTCAGGGCGTTTATTCCGTTACAGGTGATGGAGAGGTTTATGTTTTCTGGAACGGTCCTTATGAAAGCGATATCACGGAGTACATAATCTGGCGTTCCTTTGAACCCACCACGAATTATGCAGAGATAGGCCGGGTGGATGCGGTCGCCAACCCGGATCTCGATCTGTATATCTACGAATATATCGACGACGCTGTGGTTAATGGAGTGACTTATTACTACGCCGTCTCTTCAGTCGACCAGGCGGGTAACGTTTCTGAATTGTCGGCTGAAAATGTTTTTGATACTCCCAGACCTGAAGGACAGGCGGAGGTTTTCGATTCCACGGTGATACCTGAGGCATCGGGATACAGTTTTGCCGCCCAGACGACGGTAAGCTGGGACAACACGGCGGCGGACATAGTCATCGACCGAATATATCTCGATGTAGACGAAACGCAGAGTGTGTTCTATATAAACGCCGCCAACATTAACACCGATCTCCAGGACATGGGGTATACCTCGAGTTTCGACGATATCGGCTGGGCGCCGACCGAGGGGTGGTCGGAAATCGGCTGGGTCGAGGTGGTATTGTATCACACATATGTAATCTGGACGGCTGATAACAATTTCGCCAAGATGCGTGTGACGGCGATTCATACGAATTCGATTACGTTCGAGTGGGCTTATCAGACTGACGAAGGCAATCCTGAACTCAAGCCGGTCGTCCTGGAGAAGCCGGTTCACGGTGAGGACTACCTTAAGGTGAGCTTTTAACACTCTGGATAGAAATATAAGTGAAAGGAAGGTAAATAAAGTGTTACGCAGCATCACAAAACTACTCGGCATGACGGCTCTTCTGGCTGTCATACTTGCGCCGGTTGTGAGAGCGCAGCAGGACGAAGTTTTTTCGGCCGAAGACTACGACCAGATCAAGATTGACCGCTACCTGGATGTGGAGATTTGGACAAATCATTCGGATGACGAGTTCTACGACGGTGATAATCTGGTATTGAATTTCCGCGCCAACCGCGACGCGTTCGTGGCGATTTATTCGATCGACAGCCGCGGGCGGGTTAACATGCTGTTCCCGGTGGCGCCGGAGGCCGACAATTTCATTCGCGGCGGGGCAACCTATAGTCTTCCCGGTGGCGATGATGATTTCGATTTCGTGGTGAGCGGCCCCAGCGGGGTGGAGAACATTCAGATTATCGCTTCGCGCGAACGATTCCCGCTTCCGGACTGGTACCCATCGTCGGGCCTTGTCTGTGACTGGGACGACCGTCTGGATTACATGGACTATCTGAATTCGCATTATTTCGTTCGCTACGGCGGGCAGCGCTTTGCGTTCGATCGGGCCGCGATCTATATCAATGAGTGGGAACCGGAATACTACCGCCCGATTCACTATCCGCACTATCCTACCTGGACAGTGTGTGGTAATGTCTATATCGACTATCCGTGGGGCGGTACGGTTTATATTGACGGTGTTTACTGGGGTGTGGCGCCGTTGTATATACCGAGGATCTATATCGGATGGCACACCTTCACGGTTTACGATTACTATGGTTACTGCTGGGAGTACCCGGTGCATATCACCCGCTACCACACGGTTGTTCTGGACCGGACTATCGTGAACCCGCTTCCCACAGTGGTGTCGAAGTACAAAGACGTTCGTGTGATTGGCTATCGCGACCCGATTACCAGCGGTTACCCGACATTCAAGACCAAGTCCGTGGTGGGTACGCCCTCGAAGACGGTCATAACGGGCTCCAAGACGGTATCCAAGGTCTCCACCGACCAAGTGTCGCTGGACAAGAAGTATGTCCGGGGCGCCGCGAAAGTTGTAAAGACCGATCGCGGTTTTGAGACAGTCGGTAACGTGACCAAATCAGGCGCGGCTGCCAAGTCGAAAGACGCCGGTGAGTCGGCGCGTTCATACCAGTCGGGCAAATCGAGAGGGTCGGATGCCTCGGGTGATGCCCGTAAGTCTACCGTCTCGGAAAGAACATCACGCTCCACCGGCAGTGAAAAAGCAACCCGTTCGTCCGGTAGCCAGCGGGTGACCAAGGGCAGCTCGAGCAGTAAAACATCGAGCGAAGCCGGTTCGGGTTATTACCAGAAGAAGTCGGGTTCGAGTTCGAGTTCGCGAGGAGCCGCCAAGACAGTCACCAAAGGTTCATCCGACAGAGGCTCGTCAAGCAGCGGGTCAAGACCGACCAAGGTGGAAAAGCAGTCCAGTGGTTCGGGATCATCAAAAGCGACCGCTCCGGCGAAAAGCAACTCCTCGAGCGACAATTCATCGAGCAAGAGCAAATCGACCGATAACAAACCTGATAACAGCACCAAAAAGTCCAAGAAGTAAGTGGGAAGGATTTTGGTTGCTAAGAGAGATTGTAAGGTCTAAATTATTGACGGAGCAGTGAAAATGAAAACGATGCTTACATATCTGATAGCAGGCTTGTTTCTGTTCTCCGTCGCCGGCAATGTCGCCGCAATCGAGAAAAAGGAAAAGCAGCCGCAAAAGGTGACCCAGAAGAAGTCGGATCAGGACAAGAAGAAAGAAGAGGCCAAAAAGAAGTCTGATTCGAGTTCTGAGCAGAACAAGAAATACGATGACTTCGTAGATAAAAACAACAATGGTATCGATGATCGCAAAGAGAACCTGAAGAAGAAGTCGACAGACGATAAGACGGACAAGAAGAAAGACGATAAAAAGGAAGACGACGAAGGTTAGAGCGATCAGATATGATTTTTTCCCAAACCGGCCACGGTCATTTAGCCGCGGCCGGTTTCTTTTTGAGTCCCCTGGCGCGAAATTCGTTTCCCAGGAATCATTTCGCCTTGACAATTGTTATAAATAACCCGTAATTTATTAGCGCTCTGCCATTGCGGCTGCCAAAGTGGCAGGTGTGGGTGATTCATATGGCTTTCGAAAATTTAACACAACGTGAAAAAGAGATTCTCGAGAATCTGATCAATTACTATATCGCCACCGCTGATCCGGTTGGCTCCAGAGCTATTGCCAACAAATTCCAGATGGGGATATCCTCGGCCACCATTCGCAATACTCTTCAGGACCTCGAGGAACTTGGTCTGGTCACTCAGCCGCATACATCGGCCGGTCGCATTCCCACCGATCTGGGATACCGCGTATATGTCGATTATCTGTTGAAGCCGGATGCTCTCACGGAGAGGGAGAAGAAGTTCATTAAGGGTTCAATTCTCCGCGAGGGTCGTGGAATCAGCGAGATTCTTGGTCAGACCTGCAAAGTCTTAAGCGAGATTACCAATCAGCTTGGAGTTACAATCGCGCCCCGGTTTGAAGAGGGTGTTTTAAAGGCCCTTAAGCTTATACCTATTGCCGATGGTCGCCTTATGGTGGTGGTGGTGGTGCATTCCGGTCTGGCCAAAAGTGTGATTATCGAGATCGAGGCGGACCTGTCCGAGCCGACATTGCGCGAAGTTGAGTCGGTTCTCAACGAGCGTCTGGCCGGGCTTACGCTCGGCGAGATCAAGGAGTCGATCTCAAAGAGAATGGCTGATTTGCCGGGCCACGGTCGGCTGATTAAACTGATAATCGATTCCAAGGACAAGATATGGTCCGAAGGTCGTTCGGAAGATATTCACGTGGCGGGCGCTGACCATCTGGTGCAACAACCGGAGTTCGCCGACCTTCGAAAAGTCTCCGGTCTGATAAAGATGATCGAGGACGGCAAGGTGTTATCGGATTTCCTTAACCGCGCGGTCGAGGAAGGATTGTTTATCACCATCGGTAAAGAAAACCAGTTTCAGGAGATTATGAGCTGTTCGCTGGTCAGTTCCAAATACCGCGTGGGCAAGGTTTCCGGGACGATTGGAATCATCGGACCGACACGAATGGCATACAGCAAACTGGTATCGGTCGTGGAGTACACGGCCAGGACTATTACCGAAGTGCTTTCGGGATTGGATGAGAATAAGGAATAGCAGAGGATGACTGAGAAGAATAAAGATGACGCGAAGACCGATAAGAATCGGGACGAGCGGGATGAACAGACGACGAACAGGAGAGAGCCATTCGAAGATACGGGCGTCGAGTCGGAGAAAGCCGATTCACCGGAAGAAGTATCATCGCAGGCGCAGCCGTGTACCGAGGAAGAAATGTTGCGCCGGCGCGTGGCCGAGCTCGAAGACAAGCTTCTGCGAAACGCGGCCGAGTTCGAAAACTACAAGAAAAGAGTGGCCCGTCAGTATGAGGACATGGTTCGTTCCGCCAACGATGCCGTCATGCTCGAATTCCTGGACATCGTTGACAATTTTGAACGGGCCTTGAGCCACGCCAACAATAACGCTGACTCGGAGTCGCTCCGTAAAGGGACGGATCTCATCTTAAACCAGATGATTAATTTGCTTAAGAAGTATAACATTACCCCCATCGAGGCTGTGGGGAAACCGTTCGACCCGAATTTTCACGACGCCATGATGCAGATAGAATCGGAAGATCACGATGAAGGAGTGGTGGCGATGGAAATGAGCAGGGGGTATCGTCAGGGGGACAGGATTCTCCGCCACAGCAAAGTGGGTGTCAGTTCAGGTAGAAAAATGACGAGTGACAAATAAAGGAGTGTATCGAATATGGGGAAGATAATAGGAATCGACCTGGGAACCACCAATTCGTGTGTGGCGGTCCTGGAAGGCAAGGAGCCGGTGGTAATTCCCAACCTGGAAGGTTCGCGCACCACTCCATCGATAGTGGCTTTTACCAAAGATGGAGAACGTCTGGTCGGCGCGGCTGCCAAGCGACAGGCGGTGACGAATCCGGAAAATACCGTCTTTTCGGTCAAGCGTTTTATGGGAAGACTTCACAACGAGGTATCATCGGAAGAGAAGATAGTCCCTTATAAAGTAACAGAGAATGACAGGGGAGCGGTATTAATTGAAGCCGGCGGGAAAACATATCAGCCGCCGGAAATTTCAGCGATGATTTTACAGTCGCTCAAAAGCGCCGCGGAAAGCTACCTGGGGCAGGAAGTAAAGCAGGCCGTGATAACGGTCCCGGCATATTTCAACGACTCGCAACGTCAGGCAACCAAGGACGCCGGCAAAATAGCCGGACTGGAGGTCCTCAGAATAATCAACGAGCCTACGGCGGCATCGCTGGCCTATGGTCTTGACAAAAAGCGTAACGAGAAAATCGCTGTATATGACCTTGGCGGCGGAACGTTTGATATATCCATTCTGGAAATCGGTGACGGGGTCTTCGAGGTCCGTTCGACCAACGGCGACACTCACCTTGGCGGCGATGATTTCGACCAAGCGGTTATAGACTGGATGGCTGATGAGTTTCGCAAGAGCAACGGGATAGACCTTCGCAAAGACCGCATGGCTCTACAACGTCTGAAGGAAGCAGCGGAGAAGGCCAAAATCGAGTTGTCATCGACGATGCAGACGAATATCAACCTGCCGTTCATAACCGCAGACCAATCGGGCCCGAAACATCTCGATCTGACCCTCTCTCGTTCGAAATTCGAGCAATTGGTGGATCATCTGATTCAACGCACCGTAGGACCGTGTAAGGCGGCGCTGGCTGACGCCAAGCTGTCGTTCCAGCAGATTGACGAGGTGGTGCTCGTGGGTGGTATGACGCGTATGCCGCGAGTCATTCAATTGGTCAAAGAAATATTCGGCAAGGAACCCCACAAAGGCGTGAATCCTGATGAAGTTGTGGCCATCGGCGCGGCCATTCAGGGCGGCGTATTATCCGGCGACATGAAGGATATCGTTTTGCTCGATGTAACGCCCTTGTCCCTGGGTATCGAAACGCTCGGGGGTGTTATGACCAAACTCATCGAGAGAAACACGACCATCCCAACGAAGAAATCCCAGATATTCTCGACTGCCGATGACAACCAGACGGCCGTGTCGATTCACGTGCTTCAGGGCGAGCGCAGAATGGCCATCGACAACCGAACGCTGGGGAAATTCGATCTCGTGGGTATCCCGCCTGCGCCGCGGGGAATTCCTCAAATCGAGGTAACGTTCGATATTGATGCCAACGGTATCGTTCATGTGAGCGCCAAAGATATGGCCACCGGTAAAGAGCAGTCCATACGCATTGAAGTATCATCGGGGCTGTCGGAGCAGGAAATCGATAAGATGGTCAGTGACGCCGAGAAGCACGCCGATGAGGACAAGAAGAAAGCCGACTTGATTCAGGCTCGAAATGAAGCGGACCAGATGGTCTACACCACCCAAAAGACGCTCAAAGAGCTGGGTGATAAAGTTTCGGAAGACGAAAAAAAGAAGGTGGAAGCCGCTATTGCCAGAGTTAAGGAAGTCATAAGCGGCGATTCGGTCGAGACCATCAATAAGGCGAAGGAAGAACTGATGCAGGCATCACACAAGATCGCCGAAGAGCTGTACAAGCAGTCGCAGGCGCAGCAGGCGGCCGGCGCGGGAGCAGATCAGCAAAAGGCTCAACCGGGTAAAGCTGATGATTCCGACAAAGGTGATGGCGCTGTTGACGCTGATTTTGAAGTTGTCGATGACGACAAGAGTTAGATAAAACAAGGTTATGGCCAAGAGAGACTACTACGAAATCCTGGGCGTTGACCGGGGTGCCTCGGAAGACCAGATCAAGTCGGCTTATCGTAAGCTGGCGATGAAGTTTCATCCGGATCGCAACCCGGGCAACAAGGAAGCCGAGGAAAGTTTCAAAGAGGCCACCGAGGCTTATGAGGTTTTGAAGGATCCTCAGAAGCGGCAGGCCTACGACCAATTCGGTCACGCCGGAGTAGGGCAGGGCGCAGGGTTTGGCGGTGGGTTCGGTGGATTCGAGGGTTTCGATCTCAGCGATGCCCTCAGGGCCTTCATGCGGGATTTCGGCGGCGGATCGATCTTCGATGATTTCTTCGGTATGGGCTCAACAGGACAGCGTCGCCGCCGCAACAAGGGGGAGGACCTTAGAATAAGGATTCCGCTTTCTCTCGAAGAAATCGCGAAAGGAATTGAGAAGTCCGTCAAGGTCAAGCGTCTGGTGGTCTGTGAAACCTGTGATGGCTCCGGTATGGCGGCCGGGTCATCCAAAAAGACCTGCCCGCAATGTAAAGGGGCAGGACAGGTGCGCACCATTTCAAGGACCTTTCTGGGCACCGTTCAGCAGGTAACGACATGTAATATGTGCCGGGGAACAGGGGAGATAATTGCCGAAGCTTGCGGCGCCTGCCGGGGTGAAGGTCGCGTGCGGGGAGAATCTCAGGTCTCAATCAAAATTCCTGCTGGAGTCGCGAGTGGCAACTACATGACGGTAGAGAACATGGGCAACGCCGCTCCCAACCGCGGAGAGCCGGGCGACCTGATTGCCATTTTCGAGGAGAAAGAGCACGACCAGTTCACGCGGCACGGCAACCATGTGCTGTGCGAACTTCCAATATCATTCGCTACCGCCGCCATGGGCGGTACGGTATCGGTCCCGACTCTGAACGGCAAAGCCAAGATAAAAATTCCCGCCGGGACCCAACCGGGTAAGGTCCTCAAGATGCGCGGGCAGGGAATACCACATCTTCATTCTTCGGGCCGGGGCGACCAGTTGGTTCGTGTGGTGGTATGGGTTCCGACCAGAATCAGTGAGTCCGACAAAGAGTTGCTCGAGAAACTTTCCGAATCGGAATCATTCGTGCCGCCTCCGGCGAGCAAGTCGTTTTTTGAAAAATTGAGAGAAACACTGGGGGTATAGAGTGTTTGATAACTCCGCCGAATTCTGGGTTGAGGTTTCTGTCGAGGTTCCGGGCAGCCTGTGTGACGCTGTCTGCAATTTCGTGATTGAAAATCTCAGTAACGGTATTGTCCTGGAGGACGAAGAGGACAGCGCCGTGACTACAATCAAGTTCTATATTCCCGACAACGGTGTCGAGCAGAGCCGTCAGCAACTCGGCGCCTATCTGACCAGTCTCGTGGCAATGGATAACGAGCTTCAAACAGTGCCCGAGATAAGACAGAAAAAGATCAAGAGCGCGGAGTGGGAGGATGAATATCGCAAGTCGGTGAAGGTGACAGTTGTTGGGGGCGATGTTGCCGTGCGGCCGCCATGGGAAAATGCGCCACCCGAAGCGAAATATGACATCATTGTTGAACCCAAAATGGCATTCGGGACAGGCACTCATGAAACAACACAGGGATGTTTACTGGCCATAAGGGACAATGGTTTTGCCGGCATGCGCTTTCTGGACCTCGGATGCGGCTCGGGTATCCTTGCGATCCTCGCCGACAAAATGAAAGCGGGATATATCAAAGCAATCGACTACGATCTGCTGGCGGTCGAGAACTGCGGTGAAAATTTTATCATTAACAAGGTAGCCGCTCCTCACGATATCGTTCACGGATCGATAGAAAAGTGTGAAGATGACGAGCCTTACGATTTTGTCTGCGCCAATATTATCAAATCGACCATTCTGGATATTCTTGAGTCTCTCGATAAATTAACCGCGCCGGGCGGCTACCTGGTGTTATCGGGGCTTCTCGAGCAGGATGAGCAGGGTATTACAGACGGGCTCCAATCGCTGGGGCTGACCAATTTCAGCATCCACGCCGAGAACGAGTGGCGCACTTTTACGGTCCACAAGGAGTAATCTTGGAACCCCCGATTTTTTATGTCGAGCCGGATTCTCTGAGCGACGGTCTACTGGTTCTCTCAAAAGCAGAAAGCCACCACGCGGTAAAAGTAATGCGGATGAAACAGGGGGATGTGCTGATAGCTGTCGATGGTCTCGGCGGCGGTTTTAGAGGGGAGATAGCGAAAATCACACGTGAGAAGCTGGTTGAGGTCCGGGTTCACTCCCAGACGCGAAATATGGGAGAACCACAAGTGGTGCTGACGCTGGCGGCGGGTTTATCGACCGGGTCGAAATTCGATACGGTGATCGAAAAGGGAACGGAGTTGGGTGTCAAACGTTTCGTGCCACTGATTACCGAAAAGTCGAAAGTGACGGTTGATGACCCGAAACGGGCGAGAACAAAGGTGGCTCGCTATGAAAAAGTAGCGCTCGCCGCCATGAAACAATGCCGACGGTCTTATCGTCCTGAAATCGCGCAGCCGGTGACTTTCACCGACTACTTGAAAGAAATAGGCCCGGAGTCGGTCAACCTCATATTCCATCCGTCGGCCGGTAGCCGTCCGCTGGAAGAGTCCGGTTTATCCGCCCACACCAGACGGGTCAATATTATCGTAGGGGCCGAGCCGGGGTTCAGCGCCGAGGAGATGAATCTGGCGCTGGACAAGGGAATCAAGGCTGTTTCTCTTGGGCGGCGCATACTCAGGGCGGAAACAGCCGGGCCCGTAGCCTGCGCGCTGGTAATGAATGCACTCGGCGAATTGAGATAATCGGTTTTCTGCCGATAATAATCTTGATATGAATTATCCGGACTACATAATGGTCGCCCTGACCGGTCTGGCGGTCGGATCATTTCTCAATGTCGTTATTTACAGATTGCCACTGAAACGCGGCTTTTTCCTTTCCCGATCAGTATGTCCAAAATGCTCAAACCAACTCAAGTGGTATCACAATATTCCTGTGATCAGTTATCTGGCGCTCGGTGGAAAATGCGCTTTCTGCAAAGCAAGAATATCTGTTCGTTACCCGCTGGTTGAGTTGATGAATTGCCTGTTGTATTTGTATTTTTTCCGGCAGTTTGGTTTGTCTACGGAGTTTTTCGTTTACTCTATCCTGTCTTCGGTCTTGATAGTCGTCTTTTTCATCGACCTGGACCACATGATAATACCCGACTCTATCACACTACCGGGAATTGTCCTCGGCCTGGCCGTCTCTCTGCTGCCCGGCCAATTGGGTATAGTTGACTCGCTCATCGGTCTCGTGGTCGGGGGCGGTTCGCTCTGGCTGGTTGCCATTCTGGGGGACTGGCTGTTTAAGAAGGAATCGATGGGAGGTGGCGATATCAAACTGACCGCCATGCTGGGCACACTTCTGGGATGGAAGAAGATACTTCTGATTTTTATATCTTCGGCCGTCATCGGACTCGTCGTCTCGATCGTGATAATGGCCTTTTCGTCGAAATTGCGTCGAGAACGGATGATACCTTTCGGGCCTTTTATCGCGCTGGCGGCTCTGCTGGCTATCTGCTATGGAGAGCAGATTATCCGCTTTTACGTGAACAATTTCCTTCGCGTATAGCTTTGCCAAGCCTTCCTCAACTGTCTTAATTTATTGCCGATATATGGCTTAGAGCCATGATTAAGCACAAAAGCAAATTCGAGCAGGCCGTTCACCTGGGTCTTTTGGTGATAATTTTCATCCTGCTGTTTCTCAATTTCAGGTCCAATCTTCTGGTTTACGATGCCTACAGCTCCGAGCGAAAGAACACCACCGTGCGGCTCAACAGCGCCGCCCTGTCGATCGGTAAAACCGTGCAAAAGGAGGATGTGGACTATATTGGCATCGCGCGGGAAGACGAACTCAAGGTTAAATATAAGCTGAGTTCCATTACCGTGGTGCCGTCGAATACAATAGATCAAATCCACCAGGCGGACGGCTGGCTTCAGGTGGAAACGGGGGGGAAGATGTTCGCGATTCCCGCGTCGATCAGAGAAGCGCTTTCGCAATCACGACACCGGGAGCTTACCAGGGGCGACGAGGCCGAGTACTTTTTCTCGTGCGTGGTACCATCGAGCGACGGCCGGAAGATACTCGTTCTCTCCACGATAGCTCCTGAGCTGGCCTATCTGGAGGATTCATCGAGATCTTTAATCGCCGTCAACACCGTCGCTGTTCTGATTATCATGGCCCTCTACATTGTCGTCTTCAGATTCATTCTCGCACCGTTCCGCAAGATCCGAAAACAGGCGCTCGATGCCGGCCGCCCGGTGGAGGAGAGTACGGACGATGTCGAAGCGATGGTTGAGGACTACCAGAAGATAATCGGTGAGCTTAAGGAAAAAGAATCGCAACTGCTGCTTTTGAATCAGGCGATTCAACGAAAAGCCGACAGCCTGCAGCATTTCAATGAGTATCTTCTCGGGTCGATTACGTCGGGACTGATTATGGTCGATACCGAAGGCAAAATCGTTTCGATAAACAAAGCCGCCGGGACCATTCTTAAAGTTGACCCGCCGGAGTTCACCGGCAAGCATTTTGGATCACTATCGATCTTCAACGGACAAAACGCCCAAGAGCTGAAATCGGTTTTAAAGGAAGACCAAGCGAAATCATACCGGGAACTGGAAGTGGAGCTTGATGCTGACAACGTTCTCAGTCTCGGTGTCACCATATCGGCCCTGAATGATTACACCGCTCACAAGGTGGGAGCATCAATCCTTATAAATGATCTGACTGAGATTAACTGTCTGCGAAAGGAAGTCGAAGCAAAGAAGCGCCTGGTTGCCCTGGGTGAGATGGCGGGTGGACTGGCGCATCAACTCCGCAACAGCATCGGCGCCATGCGGGGCTACAATCACCTCGTGCGCAAGAGGCTGATCAAAAATGCGCTCGACACGGAGACTATCGACGCCCTGGACGATGAGACTCGAGAGGCTGAATCGCTGATTGATCGTTTCCTGAGTTTTGTGAGGCCCTTCGATTATTCTCCGGAAAAATATGACCTTGTTGTTCTCTTTGCCGACTTACTGGATAGTTTCACGGTTCGTCCGGAGTACCGGCTTATCGATTTCAAGTTAGACACGGGCGGGCGTGAGTTACCGCCGGTGGATGTTGACGCGCTTCTGATCAAGCAGGCGGTCGGCAATCTGGTAGAAAACGCGGCGATAAGCTACGGGGAGATGCCGGGTGGTGTCGAGCTAAGCCTTTGCGCACAGGCGGATCGCGTCGCGATACAGGTCCGGGATTTCGGCTGCGGGATTTCGCCCGAGAATCTCGATAAAATCTTCACGCCATTCTTCTCAACACGACCTTCAGGAACAGGTCTGGGATTGCCTCTGGCTCGAAAGATAGTGGATCTGCACGGCGGCTCTTTGTCGGTGGAATCCCACGTGGATCGGGGAACGGTCTTTTCACTCACGCTGCCTCTTGTCGGCCCTAAACAGCCTGCCAAACACCGCAAAAATCCAGTCGCTACGGTGTAAAAAAAGTCCTTGGGTTAGTTTCGGTTTTTGTTATATTTGGGCCGATTCTTAACAGGAGGAGATATGTATTCACCGTCTGATTTTCGAAAAGGCCTTCGGATTATCGTCGATGACCAGCCGTATTACGTAATTGAGTACCAGCATTTCAAGATGGGTCGCGGCAAGGCCAACATTCGCACGAAACTAAAACATATCAAAACCGGGGCGGTTGTCGAGAAAGTCTTCTCGAGCAATGACGCTTTCAAACCTCCTGACATGGAATCCAAGAAAATGCAGTATCTGTACGAGAATGCCGGTGAATTCTCGTTTATGGACACTGAGACATTCGAACAGATAGCGATCCCGGTGGACAAACTCGGCGACGCCAAGTGGTACCTTCTGGAGAACGAAGAGTACAAGGTGCTCTTTCTGGACAATGAAGCTCTTTCGGTCGATCTGCCGGCTTCGGTTATTCTGGAGGTGGTCACAACGGAGCCGGCCGCTAAGGGTGACACTGTCACCAATGTCACCAAGCCCGCTACTCTCTCGACCGGCTTGACCGTTAAGGTCCCGCCTTTTGTCAAAGAGGGGGACAAGGTGAAGGTCGATACCCGCACGGGCGAATATCTCGAACGAGCCAATTAGAAATGAAGTCTTTGCACCGGGTTATCGGTGTCGACGAATCAGGCAAGGGGGACTTTTTCGGTCCCCTTGTCATTGCCGCCTTCTTAGCCGATGACAACGACAGCGCTTTGCTTCGCGCTATCGGCGTCCGCGACGGCAAACAGATTTCCGATAAAAAGATCATCGAGATTGATCGTGAACTCCGCGCCGACTATGCTCATGCGGTAGTGGTGATCGAACCGGCGAAATACAACAAAATATACAAAGAGATAAAAAACCTCAATAAGCTTCTGGCTGATGGACATGCCGACGCCATTGCGCAGGTGTTGAAAAAGAATGACGCGGAACTGGCGATATCCGATAAGTTCGGCAAGTCGGAACTGGTCGAGTCGGCTTTGGTCCGCAGGAAACTCTCAATTGAACTCCGGCAGGTAGTGCGGGGGGAGAGCATCGTCCAGGTAGCCGCTGCGTCGATTCTGGCGAGGGCGAGATTCATATTGGAGATGCAGCGATTGTCCGATGAGTTCAGTTTCGAGCTGCCGCGAGGCGCTGCCGCGCACGTGGATGAAGCCGGCAGAAGAATCGTGGCGCTCCACGGCCCCGAAGTTCTCGATAGAGTGGGGAAGACTCACTTTAAGAACTTCCATCGTATCGTCAATCCTACTCTTTTTTAGACAAATAAAAAGCCGGACCACTGGTCCGGCTGTCCGTGTCTATTTTGAGAAAAATCAATATCCGCTGGAAATCAGTTCTCCTACTATGTCACCATCGGGGTAACTGCTATCGGTGGCTCCGATTACGTATTTGACCAGACCGACATTGGCCACAAACCAGTAGTAGT
Organism: Candidatus Zixiibacteriota bacterium; assembly: GCA_040756055.1. Taxonomy (NCBI): domain Bacteria; kingdom Pseudomonadati; phylum Candidatus Zixiibacteriota; species Candidatus Zixiibacteriota bacterium. The sequence goes on along the minus strand of JBFLZR010000005.1, from coordinate 209,741 downwards.
TTGTTTTACCTACCGTCTCACTCGCGTTATATATTTTTACGGCTCCGCTGTAGTAAGTGCCGTCGCCGAGACGAAGTCCTTCGCTTCCGGCTACAGTCATAATGTCTCCACCGCTGGACGGGAATGTCTTGGCGGTACCTTCGGTGCCGTCGACATCATCCTTATCATAGTCCGTGATAATGTCAATGAACTGGTCGTCGATATAGATATCCGTAAAACGCGACCAGCTGTTGCCCAGCAGCAACGGCATCTCCAGTATCTTCTCAGGAGAAGCCGAGGCGCTCTCGTAAAAATACACCGCGTCGGACGTGGCATGAACATAGCCGGTATCAAGTCCGTCTCCGCTGGTGGAGAACCACTCTACGGCCGAAATGCCGGCCAGCTGGACCTGGCGGCCCACTTCAAGGGTAACCATATCATCTGTGCCGTCGGAGTATTCTACGCTGTAAATGGTTGTGTAACCCTCGGCCAGCGGCAAATAAGCGGTGCTTTCGGTACCTGCCACCCAGTCATCCGCCGAGATGACGTTGGTGATGGTATTGTCGGAACATCCGGTCAGGATCGCGACCAGAAGGACAGTAGTAATACGAATTGCTGCTTTTGTGAATAAGCGATTCATCTGCGTACCTCCCTCAATTGTTGGGGATTTCAAATTGTTTCTGCCCCGAATGGAGCAACGATGGTGCCAACTGTCGGCTCGTATCGTGATGTAATTGCGGTACAGACGGATAGGCCGTATTATTAAACCAATGGTTGATATGGCAGGTTCTGGGAATAGTCGGGAAAGTCCAACTCATTTGGGGGAATATCCCACCGCCGTGTCTCCTAACAAATGGCTCAGTGTTGCCGATAATCTAATAATAGTAACAACCTTGTCGGCCAGGAGGGAGAATTCGTGCAATTATTCGACATTATCGTGGCAATGATATTTCTATGTTCTCTGGTGGCCGTATCCAGATTCCGCCAGCACCTGACGGCCGAGGACAGGCAAAGCTATAATCATATTGCTTTTGGACTTTCGATTCTGGCGATGATATCGCTGGTACAGATATACAAAGGACTCGGGGTTTTTGCGTCCGTGCCGTTTATCTCCGATCCGCTCTTTTTCAAGCTGGCCTATTGCATAGGGGTTATGACCGGACTGACCTTTCTAATAAACGGGGTTACAACCTGGGTGCCATTGTCCCGGTCATACCGCATGTTTAACCGGGAAAAGATCCGTAAGCTTGAATTAATCAAGAAGACAGAGCAACTGGCGCGGGTTGAAAACCGATTGCCGGTGGTATTCAAGAAGACTCTGGAGCAGATGTTGAGCGCTCATGATTTGACCAAAGGCGCGGTCTTTGCCTATTCATCCAGCTCAAGCAAATTTATCCTCGTAAGTGAATGCCACGCCGAAGAGCAGGACAGCCCGGATTTGCACGACATCGTCTTCTCACCCTCGGCTGCCGCCGCTTTTGCCAGGCACTGCGGCGTAACGGCCGATATCGTTATTGACAGCCTCCCGCACGGGATAGACATGCCGCAGCTGGTTCTTCCGGTGCTGGCTGGTGATCGCCTGGCAGGTCTGTTTTTGCTTTGGGGTGAGAATTCATCGCGGCTTTCCGATGAGGAGAGGATGAATCTGAAGATAGCCGCCGATATCATTGGCCGAAAGATGCACCTTGATGTGCTCCAGATGGGATCATCGTTCGAAAAAGAACTGCGGCAGTGGCAGGCAAATTTAGAATCAAACCTCGACCGTACGCGGGACGCCAAAGAAATTCTGGCAGGCCTCGCTCAGCAGCTTGGAAATAAAGTAGCGTTTGACCTGTTCAGCCTGACAATGGTGTTCGGCAAAAACGTCGCGCAGCGATATACCCTCGGCGGGACAGGCGGAGTCCTGAGTGAACCTAATGTTGATTTTGAGCGGGCCGATAGTGTGACGCGCGAAGTTTTCGTGCGCGGCAATCCGCTGTACCTGGCCGATAAAGCTGATGAGCGCTGGGGCCGCGTGGATGATATCGTAACGATGGGAGAGTATCAATCGATGTGGCTGCATCCGGTGAAAATCGGTAATTCAGTCGAAGCGGTGATGACGCTGGCAAGTAAAGAGCCCCGGTATTTTACGTCCTCTCGTCGGCAGTACATTGAAGCGCTCGTGCCGACCCTGTCCGGATTCGTTACTCTCGACAGGCACCGCAGAGAAATCGGGGTGAGAGAGCGCCGGGCATTCGCCGTCAACAATTTCGTCTCCGAGATTAGAGGAGAACAGGACCTTCAGACGGTGTTCTCGCACGCGGCTTCGATCCTGTCAAAGGAACTGAAACCCACGGTGGTACGCGTCTCGACGGTTGATGCCGATGGGGCTTTCTTGAATTCGCGGGCTCTGGAATCGAACGGCAAGATCGGTTCCGTTACTCCAGCCGGAGGCTCGATGATCTTATCGCTCATGCCGTACCATCAACTCGTACTCGATACGGGTCGACCCATGATGATAAATCAGGAGCAGACTGATAGAAAGATGACCCAGCCGGAATCGACGCAGGTGTTCGGGATCGATCTGAAATCCGCCCTAATTGTGCCGGTGAAAGTGAATTCATCGAATGTCGCCGTTATAAGCCTCGCTGATTCACGCAACTGGTCGGATTATCAATTCACTCAGGCGGATATTCAGTTCGTGACCTCGATCGCCGTAGTTCTGGAAATGGCTATCCATATAGCGCGGACCCGTAAACCGGCGCGTTCGACTCTTAAGATCGTCAGGTCGAAATCTGTCGACCCTGGTATCCCCGAGCCGGAAGCGAGAAACCGCATCAGGTCATCCCTGACCGGCATTTTGGGTTCCGTGGAATTGCTCAAAACCAACCCGACGCCGACCGAAGAGAGTATCGAGAGGTGTCTTTCGATAATAGACAAATCGGCCCGACGGATCAACGAGTATATTGGCGCGGTCGATTCTCAATGAAGGCCTGATTCAAGGGAGCACAAGACAGGAGAACGGGCGTGGAACCTCTGGATCAGAACGTGTCATTAGCCGCAAAGCGGCGAACAGGCAGGTCCCGTCCGGTTGGGCAGGGGGCGTCAATTCTGGTTGTCGATGATGACCAGTCAATCTGCGATGTTTTATCGGATATTCTCGCTACGGCGGGTCACCGGATCACAAAATGCCTCGATGGCCACAGTGCCCTTGAGGTTATCGGCCGCAGCCAGTTTGACCTGGTAATCACGGATCTTGGCATGCCGGGAATGTCAGGACTCGAACTGGCCGAGCTTATCCACGCCGCAATACCAGATCTTCCGGTGGTCCTGGTGACGGCCTTGGGGTCGCAGTTTACCGATGCCGACGTGGTGCGCGGCGGAATTGCGGCCGTCCTCGATAAGCCATTCCATTTCCATCAGTTACACGATACAGTTAATAAAGCGCTTAAAGTCGTAGCCTGACAAAAAAAGGTTTGCGTTCCGTCCGGCAAACCGTATATTCTATATTAAACATATCTTCGGGGCGAGGCGAAATTCCTCGACCGGCGGTTAAAGCCCGCGAGCCGGGATAGCTCCCGGTTGAATCTGTGAAATCCAGATGCCGACGGTACAGTCCGGATGGGAGAAGATCAGGCAGGTTTACGTCTGCTTTGCAGCGCCCCGAAGTGTATTTTGGGGTTTTTTTATGGCTTTGACTGCCGACAGCAACTACATGAAAATGGCCCTTGACCTGGCCCTTAAGGGCCGGGGCAAGACAGCTCCCAATCCGATGGTTGGAGCCGTGATTGTGAAGAAGGGCAGAATAGTCGGACGTGGCTATCATCGGGCCATCGGCAAGGAGCACGCCGAGGTGATGGCTCTCAAACAGGCGGGCAGTCAAGCCCGCGGGGCTACCCTCTTTGTGAACTTGGAGCCCTGCTGTCACATCGGGCGCACCGGTCCGTGCACCGAAGCTATCAAAGAAGCCAGGATAAAGCGCGTCGTTTTCTCCATCAAAGACCCCAACCCGGTCGTCAATGGCAAGGGAATGCGGAGCCTCCGCAAGGCCGGCATCGAGGTAGAAGCGGGTCTGCTTCGCCATGAAGCGCGCCTGTTAAATGATGCGTACATAGGCTACCACGAGAATAAGCGGCCGTTTGTCATTGTCAAAATCGCGCAGTCACTGGATGGCCGGATTGCCACCTCGCTTGGCGACTCGAAATGGATAACATCGCCCGCCTCCCGACGCTATGCTCATCAACTTCGAGCACAGGTCGATGCCGTAGTGGTCGGCAGTAACACCGTCAAAATCGATGACCCAATGCTGACTGTCAGACATATCAAAGGACAGGACCCTTATCGAATTGTCTTATCAAGCACCATGGGTCTGCCGTCCGGCGCCCGATTATTTAAAGACAATGGAGACTACCGAACAATAATCGCAACCACGGAGAGGGCGGTCAAGCAAGGCTCTGTTCATAAAGGTAATCCAGGCGCGATTCTGTGGGCGGTGAAGAGCCGGAGACAACACGAAATCGACCTCGGCGACTTTATCGACAAGGCATACAACTTTGGTCTCCAGTCGCTGCTCGTGGAAGGCGGAAGCAGCCTCGTTACGTCTTTTCTGCGGGAAGGCCTGGTGGACAAGCTGGTGGTCATTACGGCGCCGCTTATCGTAGGCAGGGGGATGGAGTCTGTGGGTCAGCTCGATATTCGCAGTCTGACCCAGGCTCTCAGATTCGACCAGTCCTTTACTTTCGCCAGCGGGCCGGACACGGTGTTTGTCGGGTATCCCAAGAAAGAGAGGGCCTGATGTTTACCGGCCTTATAGAAGCAGTCGGGCTGCTCGAAAATGTCAGGGAACGTGGCGGATACCGTCTGTTGAAAATCAAAACCGAAATGGCAGCACAGGGATTGAAGGTTGGCGAATCAATAGCTTGCGATGGCGCCTGTCTCACTGTGACCGAATACGGCGGCGGCGCCTTTGTTGTCGAGGCGTCGCAGGAGACGGTCGCCCGGACGATTGTCGGTGAATATCACAAGGGAAGCCGCATAAATCTGGAGCGCGCCCTGAAAGCGGGCGATCGACTGGGCGGGCACCTGGTGTCCGGGCACATTGATGATACCGGCAAGGTTGAATACCTCAAGGCGGTCGGTGATTCATTGGAACTGGCGGTCTCGTTCGATTCCATTTACGACGAACTCGTCATCGAAAAAGGCTCCATATCGATAAATGGCGTCTCTCTGACTGTGAACAAGACCAAACCGGGATGGCTCAGTGTGAACCTGATTCCGCATACGGCCAGGGTCACCACCCTCGGAGAGATGAAAAAAGGCACGGCCGTAAATCTTGAATTTGACATGATTGGCAAATACATATTGAAAGCAACGAATAAACAAAAACACGGTAATCTTACTATAGAGAAACTTAGAGAAAGCGGATGGTAACAATGAATAGCCGATATAAATTCAACACCATACCGGAGGCGATCGAGGACATCAGGGGCGGCAAATTCATCATTGTCGTTGATGATGAGGACCGGGAGAACGAAGGCGACCTGATTATGGCAGCCGAAAGGGTGACTCCCGAAGCCGTCAATTTCTTCGCCATGCACGGTCGCGGTCTGGTGTGCGTGTGTCTCACCGAGGAACGGATCGCGCAATTGAAGCTGCATCCGATGGTTGACAACAATACCGCCAAGCTCGGTACGCGGTTTACGGTATCGGTCGATGCTGTCGACGGTACGACCACCGGCATTTCAGCTTACGACCGGGCGGTCACGATTCAAACGATTGTAAGCGACAAGAGCAAGCCTGAAGACCTGGCTCGCCCGGGACATATATTCCCCATTCAGGCCGTGAAGGGCGGCGTTCTCTCGAGAGCCGGCCATACCGAAGCTTCCACCGATCTGGCAAGGCTCGCCGGCCTCAAACCGATTGGCGTGCTCTGCGAAATAATGGACGACGATGGAACGATGAAAAGAGTGCCCAAACTGATGGAGTTTGCTCAAAAGTACAATCTGAAAATCATTACTATCAGAGACCTGATTGCATATCGCCGTCAGAACGAAAAACTGGTGGCGAAAGTCTCGACGGTGGAACTTCCCACCGAATTCGGCAGCTTCAAGCTCCATCTATACAAGTCCGACATCGACAACTACCACCATTTGGCCCTGACGAAAGGTGATGTCTGCGGCAAGAAGGATGTCCTGGTGCGTGTTCATTCGATGTGTCTGACGGGCGATGTTTTCGCGTCGAGCCGCTGCGACTGCGGCAACCAGCTTCACAAGGCGATGCAGATGGTCGAGAAAGAGGGCCTGGGAGTTATTCTGTATATGAGGCAGGAAGGCCGCGGTATCGGGCTGGCTAACAAGATTCTGGCGTACGAACTTCAGGATCACGGCCGTGATACGGTGGAAGCCAACGAGGAACTGGGATTTGAAGCGGATCTTCGCGACTACGGTATCGGGGCTCAAATTCTCGTCGATCTCGGCCTTTCGTCAATACGCCTTTTGACCAACAATCCCAAAAAGGTCATTGGGCTGAAGGGTTACGGGCTGGAGATAGTGGAAAGGGTACCGATCCAGATTGAACCGAACAGTTTCAATCTGACCTACCTTGCCACGAAGCGTGATAAGATGGGACACATATTAAATCTAAAGTAGATTGGAGATATTTGTGAACTATAAGGTTTACGAAGGAAAGCTTGAGGCTGCCGGCAAGAGTTTCGCTCTGGTGGTGAGTCGCTTCAACAATTTTCTGACCGACAAGCTGCGCGATGGCGCTATCGATTGTCTGGTCCGACACGGTTGTGATGAGAAACAGATCTCGGTCGCCTATGTGCCGGGAGCATTCGAAATACCTTATGTCGCGGCGAAGCTGGCGTCCACCGACAAGTACGACGCGGTCATTTGCCTGGGAGCCGTTATCCGGGGAGATACCCCGCATTTCGATTATATCAGCAACGAAGCTTCCAAGGGGATAGCGAAGGTCGCGCTCGAGACGGGCAGGCCGGTAATTTTCGGGCTGGTAACGGCCGATACCCTGGAGCAGGCCATCGAGCGTTCCGGCACCAAGGCCGGTAACAAGGGATGGGATGCCGCGCTCTCCGCGGTTGAGATGGTCACCCTTTACGCCTCGCTGGGTAAATAATGAAAGAATCGCCCCGAAGCCGTGCTCGCGAGCTGGTACTTCAATCATTGTATGCATGGGAGCACGGGGAAGTAGAGCCGAAAGAGGCTTTTAAAAAGATATCGAGCGAGGACAAGCTCAGCCCCAAGAATGTCGAATTCGCCCTCGCCCTGCTGAGGCTCGTGATGGCCCATCAAGGCCAGGCCGATGATCATATAGCGGAGCTCGCCGAAAACTGGAATCTGGAGCGTATTGCCGCGATCGACAGGACCATCTTGCGCATGGCCATTGTCGAGTTGCTGATGATTCCCGATACGCCGGTCAAGGTCGTCCTGAATGAAGCAATTGAACTGGCCAAGAAATATTCCACGCTGGAATCCTCAAAATTCGTCAACGGTATCCTGGATAATTTTGTAAAAAGACAACAGAGGAGAATTGACCAGAGCAGTCGTTGACCGAAATCGCGGCGACCTCAAAGAATTTGTAATTTGACATCGAACCGCATATATTTGCATTTCTTTAGAGATTGCGTTAGCACGAAACCTTCTTTCGCGGGAATATATTCGTTATCGGACCGATGAAATTATCTACTTCAGCGAGTTTTGATCGCCCCAACGCCCTTGTCGCTTTCGCGGTATGGTTGGCGGTGGTTGTCGTGTATACCTTGACGAAAGCGCCGACCCTGTCGTTCTGGGACTGTGGCGAATTCATCGCCGCAAGCTATATCCTGGGTATTCCCCATCCGCCGGGTACTCCGCTCTACATTCTGATTGGCCGCCTTTTCAGCCTGATCCCCTGGTCATCCGATATCGCCGTTCGCCTCAATATGCTTTCGGTGATATCATCATCGTTTACCGCTCTGTTCGGTTATCTGGTCCTCGTAAGATTGCTCCGGGCATGTTTCCAGGTGGACAAAAGCACGCTTACGCGGGTCATTGTATATGCCGGCGGCGCAAGCGGAGCCCTGTTTTCAGCCTTCTCATTGACCAACTGGAACAACTCGGTGGAGACGGAAGTGTACGGCCTGTCGATGATGATGCTGATGGCGGTCGTCTGGCTCGGACTTCTTTACTACGAGCGCGCCGGCACGAACGCCGGCCAGCGCTTTATGCTCCTGGCTTTCTACGTGGCCTTCGCGGGCATCGGCGTACACATGACGACTTTTCTGGCTCTTCCGGCGGTAGCGCTGCTGTTCATTTTGAAGCCGGGGACACCCGGGCGGATATGGCTGGGCGTCGGAGCCTTTGTTCTATTCGAACTCTATCTGATATTCGCCTTGTCTTCGCGCCCGAATGAAATACCTTATTATATCCCGGTGGCTATCGCCCTAATCGTCTATCTTTTCTATATCTTCTCATACGAAAAAATGCCGACCATATATCTCTGGGTCGCCGGAGGGTTACTTATGTCCGTAATCCCTCTGGCGGGACACGCGGTTCGCGCCATCAGCGGGTCAAGCGGGGCAAATTCGATGGCAACTGCACTCGACACCCTCGGCGTGATAGGCAAGGTCTCGTTTGTTCTCACTGCGGCGGGCGGTTTGTTCCTCCTGTACAGGTATTTCAAATTGCCGCGCGAAAGCGAAGCTCGATCCCACTTTTTAGTGTCGGCGATATTCATACTGGCGGCAGGTATAATGACCGGTATCGTGGCGCTCAATATAAGGGGATACCATATCTTCCTGCTGGCGACCGTCATAGTCGGAATTGGTCTGTTCGTAGCCATCTATCGATATGTGAACTGGACCACTCTTATCGCCCTGGCCTGCGTGTCCACTGTCGTGCTTGGCGTCTGGGAATTTTTCTACAGTCTGATTGCGGGGGCTATCGTGATACTGGTAGCCGGTCTTGTTCTCAAACGGCCCGGCTGGAAAAATGCCCTGGCAATATTGCTCGTCGCGGTGCTGGGCTATTCGACCCATATGTTCATTCCGATCCGGTCGGCACACAAGCCGATGCTCAACGAGAACAATCCCTCCGAAAGCCTCGAGGCCACCATCAACTTCATCGAACGAAAACAGTACGGCAGCCAGTCGATGGTCGAGCGGATGTTCGAGCGGCGGGGAGAGTGGGGAAATCAGTTGGGAGATTACCGCCGCATGGGTCTGTGGCGCTTCTTCAAAGAACAATATGGCGTGACCGGCGTGCGCTTTGTACCGCTTTTCGTCGTTGGGCTTTTTGGTATCTGGGAACTTTTGCGACGGCGTGCGCGGGCGGGAGTGCCCTTTGTCGTCCTGTTCCTGTTGGCGTCGGTTGGCCTGGTGCTGTATATGAATTTCGCCGATGGTACCCGGCAAAATCTGGCAACGGGGCTGGATTATATCGAAGTGCGTGACCGGGATTACTTCTTCACACCCGCATACATAATGTTTGGACTCGCTATAGGATTGGGTCTGGCATCGGTGGTGCATTTTATAAGGGAGAGCTTACAGGGCAAATCGAAAACGGTGCGCAATTATGTCGCGGGCTTGTCGCTGGTATTGTTTTTGCTGCCGTCGTTCACGCTGGCCAACAACTACTTTCTGTCGGACCGCTCCCGCGATTATATGCCGTACGATTATGCATGGAATTTTTTGATTTCCGCGGATCCAAACGCCATACTCGTAACCGTTGGCGACAACGATACTTTCCCGCTCTGGTGTCTTCAGGAGGTCTATCATATCCGTCAGGATGTGGACATTATTAATATGTCGCTGGCCAACACGAAATGGTATATCAAACACCTTGTTTATCCCATGGGCGTCGATCTGGGCTGGACAGAAGGGCAGATAGACTCGCTGGTCGTTTTTCGCGATCAATTTGGTAATATCCACCGGCTGGCGAATCAGGTCGTGTCGGCGGCAATTAAAGAAAATTATGGACGTCGCCCGATCAATTTCCTTATGACCGTGCCCCCGTCTTCGCGCAAGTTCATGGGACAGAATATCGACTCGCTGCTGGTCATGAATGGTCAGGCCTGGCGAATGACACGGACTAACGGAACCATGACAATCGATGTCGAGGCCAGCATAGATCTGCTTACCAACCCCGATAAATTCAAGTATCGGAGTATAGCCGACCCGACTATATACAAGAGCGAAACAACGCTTCGTCTTACCGAAAACTATGCGGGAACGTTTATGCGGGTAGCCGATACGCTTTTAAGGGCCGGCGATTATGGACGGGCAGCCTGGCTCATGGAAAAAGCGGTGGAATATATTCCTCATTCGACTGACGCTATCACTTATCTGGCATCGATATATGCCGACATCGGTCAAAGAGATAAGCTTCAGCGGCTTATGGAAACGTCGGTGTACGCCGATATAAAACCACTTACGGCGCTTATGGCAAGGCTGGAGATGAGGCAGGGTAATTCCGGGGCGGGCGAAAATATCCTCCGGCAACTTTTGCAGCAGTACCCGAACTACAGACCGGCCCTGGAAGACCTCATGCGCTTTTATTTCGAAACCAGGCGGCTCGATGACTTGCGCAGCCTTCTTCGAAGCTGGGTGCAACGCAATCCCGATGACGCTGAGATCTCCGGACTTCTGAACAATATTGAAAAGGAAATACGCCGGCTCGACTCACTTAAAGGCGTCAATCAATGAAAATTCTTGCGCTGAACTGGAATGATCTGAAGAACCCTTATGCCGGAGGCGCCGAAGTACACCTCGAGGAGCTTCTGCGTCGTCTGGTCACCTGCGGACACGAGGTTACGCTCTTTTGTTCCGGATGGACCGGCTGCCCGCCAGAAGAGACCATTGCGGGAATTAAAATTATTCGCCGCGGTAACAGGTACAATTTTAATCTGATTGCACCTTTTCATTTGCGAAAGCTCGTCAGGGAAAACCGGTTCGATATCCTGATTGAAGATATCAATAAAATTCCTTTCTATACGCCCCTGTATCTTAATCTGAAGACACTGGTAGTAGTGCCGCATCTTTTCGCAACCACGGTCTTTCACGAGATTAATTTCCTGCTCGGTACATATATTTATCTGGCGGAGAAACCGCTGGTGCCGGTTTACCGGGGACGACCTTTCAACGTTATTTCCGAATCGACAGCCGAGGATATCCGTCTCAGGGGAGTGCCAAAAGAAGATATATCGGTGATCCACTGCGGAATTGACAGGGAGCTTTACTCATTTGACCCGGCCGTGACGAAATACGATGATCCGACGATTCTATACCTCGGCAGGATTAAGAAATACAAGTCAGTGCAACACCTGATACAGGCATTTGCGATCGTGAAAAAGCAACTGCCGACATCGCGTCTTATGGTGGTCGGTGACGGGGACTACCTGGATGACCTCAAGAACCTGGCGTTACGGCTCGGACTGAGTGAAAACATAGAATTCCCCGGTTATGTCTCGACACAAGAAAAGGTGACCCGAATGAGGCGGGCTCACGTGGCTGTGCTGCCGTCACTGAAAGAGGGCTGGGGGTTGACAAATATCGAAGCAAATTCAGTGGGTACCGCTGTGGTCGCTGCGGATTCACCGGGGTTGAGAGACTCGGTCCGCGACGGTGAGACTGGTTTTCTCTATCCGTATGGTAATATCGATCAATTTGCGCAGAAACTTCTGTCGGTGCTGACAGACGTTGATCTGAGGATTCGATTGGAAAAAGGCGGTCTTCAGTGGGCCGAAAAATTCAACTGGGACAATGCTGCCGCAAAATTCAACGCTCTTTTGCAGCAGCTCGCGGGAGAGAAGAAATGACTGCGAGTCAGCGCAAGACCATTTACATTGTGGTGGGGCTGGTTATATCCGGGCTACTGATATGGGCGCTGTTTCGCAATATCGACATAGCCAAACTGGTGACCGCGCTGAAGGACGCCGAGTATCTGTGGCTCATCCCGAATATCCTGATGATTGTGCTCACCATGTATCAGCGGGCGTATCGCTGGAGATTCATGCTGGCCCCGATTAAGCGCGTAGAATTCTCCAATCTGCTGGCGGCTACCTGTATCGGCTTCATGGCGAACAACGTGCTCCCGCTCAGGCTCGGTGAGTTTGTGAGAGCATATTCGCTGTCAAGCCAGGACAAGGGAGTCACGAAATCGGCGTCGCTGGCAACGATCTTCGTTGAACGGATGGTTTTTGATTTAATGGCGCTGCTGGTCATTTTCGGAGCGGTGATTTCTTATTCGCCAAGCTTGCGCGCGCATATCCAGGACAATATGGTCGCCGCCACCAAGCTGGCCATCGCTATCGCGCTGATTGGCCTTCTGGCAATGCTTTTGCTGGCCACCAAACCCAGCCAGATAGGAAATTTCCTTAAACGGTATCTTTCGTTTCTGCCTGACAAGGCGACCGATCTGCTGCAAAGTATAATCATCAAATTCTCGCGCGGCCTGGAGTTTCTCACTGACTTCAGGGCCGTCATATCGGTGAGTGTTCAGACCCTGCTGATCTGGATACTGATGGGACTGTCAAACTATTTTGTCTTCAAGGTATTCGGATTCAATATCCCGCTCGACGCCTCGTTCGTCTTGCTCGTGGTCGTGTCAGTCCTGATACTGGCGCCCTCGACTCCCGGTTTTCTGGGCGTTTATCATTATGGGGTCGTTATTTCCCTCAGCGTGTACGGGATCACCGATGAAAGGGCCCTGTCGTGCGCCCTGGTGCTTCACGCCACGCAGTATGTCGTCGTCACCCTTATGGGATTCTATTTCCTCAAGAAAGAACATCTCACCCTTAAGGACCTGGAAAAGACAGCTGCCGCAGAAATATAGTCCGGCGGCCAATCACCATCGACATCTTAGCCCTGATCCCGGTTAAAAGTTCAAACTTGACACTCAGATTCGGCCCGCCTATTCTGCCAATAAGAATAGTAGGCGAGTTCAATGAAAAAAATCCTGATTGCTGCAGTGCTGCTCGTTTTGATTGTAGCCTTGAGCTATGTCAAGACCTATCGTGAACATGACCGGAGCATGGCCTTTTACAATAAAGGGACGGCACAGGCCGGGATAAGCCTTGATAGCGCGCGGCAAGTAGCCGACTCTCTTCAAATGGCCCTGGCCGAGAAAGATGTCGTCTACGCAGACTCGCTGACGCGCAAAGACCAGGCCTATCGCTCGACCGTTGACTCACTGGAAAATCTGGTTGACGAAACACAGAACCAATTGGAGGCCGCTAAAGCTGTCGCGAAACCAGCCGCTACTTTGGTCAAGACATCCGCGCCCACCACAAAAACTCTGACTATGCATGAAAAGATCCTGCAGTATTACAAGGATCGCTATGCCCAGTTGCCTAAAGACCTGTCTGCATACGAGAGACGAATCGCCATTAATGAAATAAGGGAAGAAACCTCACTGAAATTCAATATCTCCCTCGAGGAATTGAAGAAGATACGGACTGAGTATAAACTTACTTATTAGACTGTGGGTTTGCGGTGACTCCCAGAAAAGAGTATGAGTTTGCCGAAGTACTTGTGGATAAGCTCATGACCAATTCGTTGGTGGCCAGTAAGGGGCTGTCCAACAGTGTCTTAAGTGGGATCAACTCGGGGCCTGGTGCGCTGAAGAAAATGCGAAATAGGCTCAAGTGGCACATAAGGAACACCCTCTCCGCTCGCCAGAAACAGGTAATGGAATACTACCTTAACGGCATGACTGAAAGGGAGATCGCTCGCGTCTTGGGCGTAACCCAACAGGTAGTAAATATTTACAAGTGGCGCGCCCTAAAGAAACTGCAGAAAGTTGTTGCAATTGACCCTCGATGATTTGTATCTATATAGTGAGGCGGGATATTTAGGAAACATATTTGCGACTGTCCTAAAGTCAACAGTGGCCAGCCTGGCTGACAGGAGGTGAATCCGAAGTACCTGGTTTAATCCCTAAAATGTTTTCATCGCTTACTTCTGTTTTGAGCAGCTACTTCATTCAAGCCACAGGTAGTGGGAAAACACAAATTAGGGAGCCAACTATGCCAAGACGCAAAGACGAAGATACCTACGCCGAAAAAGGGGAGAAGGATTGCTGGCATTCTTACAGTCTTCAAGTGCTGACGCCTTCTAAGTTCTCCTCTGTGGTTGGTAAAATCCTGGCAGGCAGGTACAGTCTACTGGTCGCGAACCACGACAAACCGGTAGCGAGCAGAGCTCACTGAGACATTGTCCGGTCGCACAATATCGTTCCTTTAGAAATTAGCGGGGTCTCCCATCGGGGACCCCGTGTTTTTTGACATGGCTTCGGGAAAACAATACTTGGCCATCGCCGGTTTGCGTGAACCCCGCCTCAGTCACGGTTGTATAAAAGCAGATAATTACACGGTTGAAAATCACGGAAGTTTTTGTATCTTCTCTGGCAGAATTCGAAGACAGCGTTGAGATGGAAGGAACGAAGGGAAAATGCTAATCAGGCAGATTGTCGTGCTGTTAGCCCTGTCAATCGTCCTCGGAGTGGGTGTCAATCTGATTTCACCGAAAGGGATTGACTTTATCGGAAATTACCGGTCACTATCCAGTGGCGATGGGCCGATAGTCCCGCCCGCGGCGGAGCCGGGCGACCCGCCGTTTATAGCGGTTGATGTCGCTGAGATGGAGTACAGCAATCACGAGGTTACTTTCATCGACTCCCGTGATCCGGCCGAGTTCGAGTGCGGCACTATTCCCGGCAGCGTAAACATACCCTTTGAATATCTCCCCGAGGAGAATATCGGAGCTTATATCGATTCCGCTCTCGGCGGTTCGCCGAAAGACCGGCCCTATATAATTTTCTGCAGCGGTGAGGAATGTGATTTGTCGCTGCATCTGGCCAGAAACATGCAGGCGCTGGGGTATTCACGGACATCGATATTTTTCGGCGGAGCCAGGGAGTGGGAAAAGTTCGGCCTTGAGATGGAGAGGAGAGCGCCATGCGAAAAGTAGTGGGTAGTGATTATGTGACGATGGCGGTCCGGTTGACGCTGGGAATAACCTTTGTCTATGCGTCGTATTACAAGCTGGTTGATCCATCGGAATTCGCTCGCTCGATCTGGTACTATCATCTTATGCCCGGATCCTCGATAAATCTGCTGGCCATAATTCTCCCGTGGCTGGAACTGCTGTGTGGCCTGTGCCTTATCGCGGGAATTTATTATCGCGGAGCAATTGTGATTGTCGCTGGAATGACCGTAGTATTTATTATAGCGATGAGCAGCGCCCTCATGCGGGGGATAAATTTAGACTGTGGCTGCTTTAAAGCCTCGGGAGATGGAAATTCGTCAATCTGGCAGTCGATACTGTTCGATATGGGACTTCTGATACTTGCCGCCTGGCTGTGGTACAGCCCGTCGAAGCGCTGGAAGCTCGGGCGGGCTTAGTCGACCACGATTCGGGGGGTAATCAGAATCATCAAGTCCGTTCTTTCGGTCTCTTCCGAGCTTGAGGTGAACAACAATTTGCCCAGCAGCGGAATCGAACCCAGAAGCGGGACTTTCTTTTCTGACTTGATTATGTCTTCCTTGAGCAATCCGCCCAGCGCGGCCGTCTGACCGTCATCAACGGTGATCCTTGTCTGGACCGATCTCGAGATTGTGATCGGTTTCTGGGCTTCGGCGGAACCCGTATAGCCGATAATGTCTTCCACCCGCGGCTCCACATCCATGGTAATGCGGCCATCCTCGTTTATTCTTGGCGTCACCTTGAGCGAAATACCAACAGCCTCATCGTAGAAAGTCAGGATATCCTGCGTGGCCGCGCCTTCGGTGAAACGGTTGACTGTCGGAATCGGAATGATTGTCTCACTTTTTATTACCGCCTGATGATTCTCAAGCGTCGTTATGTGCGGGTCCGATATCAGCTTGCTGTTATCGCTCTGCTCGAGCATATTGAGCACGGCCGTGACTTGATTGACCGAGAGGGCCCCCCAGGTCCAGTTGCCGTTATTGGGATCAAGCACTCCCAGCTTACCGTCCGTGGAACTGGAGGCAGTGTTAGTCGTCGAGGAGGTGGAGGACGACGCCCCAAAATTGCTCGTAACCGCGCTGGGCCACTCGATGCCCAGTTTGGTTTGAGTGCCCATGTTGGTCTCGATGATCTTGACTTCGATTGAAATCAGTCGTTCGGGCTGATCGAGACTTGTAACCAGATTCAGCATTCTGCTTATCACCGATGGGTAATCGGTAATGGCGATTCTGTTGGGCGCGTACAACTGTCCGGATGTCGAGGTAGTCGCGTCATCGGTTTTGTCCAGGATTACGATATTTCCCTTGTTCGACTTAATTGTCTCCAGCGCCGACTTGGCCGCTACGGCGTCGGCGTATTTCAACGTAACGATTTCGCACTCAAGTTCGCCAACGGCGTCCATACCGACCGGTTTAACCACGATAACATCGTTGCGAAGATAGTAATTGTAACCGTTGGGATAGAGTATTGACTCCAGAGCGGTCTCGATATCTACATCCTGAAGCTGAACGGAAACATTACCCTGAACCTCGCCCGAAAGAACCAGATTGAGAGAATACTGCTCGGCGATCATGTTGAGAACCATCTGGAGCGAAACATCTTCCATCTTAAGCGACAGCTTTTGGGAGTTGTCGAAAATGGCCGCATTGGCGGAGCAGGCCGCAAGCAGCGCAAATAGCGTTATGCCGATCATGTATTTTCGTATTCTCATATATCTATCCTTTGGTAACGGTTAGCGTCATAGTGTTCCCGTTATACTGGAGCTTAACGGTTTCTTTATCGATCGAGATTACTTTTGCTTCGGAAACAGTGTCACCGGCTTTTACCCTCTTGTTATTAATGATGGCAACAGGACTGTCACTATTATAGAAAATGCCCGACAGCTTCCATTTGAGTGCAGAGACGCGGCTATGCGTCTGGGCGGCGGCACCTTTCACCACGCGAAAAGGATCGCTACCCCACGGTTCTTTTGACTTTTGCTCGACATTTACAAGCTTGGGTTTCGCTGGGGCAGGCGCGGTTGGCGCAGCGGGCTGAGCAACCGAGGCGCTTTGCTGCCTCTCCACAGGCTGGGGCGATTCGGGTTTAAAGTTGTTGTAACCCCAAATCAACGCGGCAACCATCAGCGCGGCTATAATCTTCTTTCGCGTGCTCTCACTCATACTTCGTCCTTGAAACTTCCAAGAAGCGCCTTGAAACCGAAATGAAGGGTGATTTTGCTCTTGTCGTCGGCATGCCCGTACATTTTACAACTGTTAATGCCGCGAAAGTAGTCGGCCTGTTCGACCGTCTGCACGAACTTACCGAAATTGATATAATCACCCTCGATAATCAGTCCGATATTGAGAAACTGCGGCTGTCCGGAATCCGGAATAATCGTGTTCAGATACAGCAGCTCCTCAACCGGCGGTGTAATGTCGGTCACTACGAGGTTTCGAACGGAAGCTTCCTCTTTGAGTTTGTCAAACAGCTTCAGCACGTCCTTCTTCGTGTACAGCCGGGAGTTAAGATCGTTGCGAAGCTCCAGCAGGCTCTTGTGCTTCGCTATATATAGGGGTAAGTCAGCAATAGTCTGCTGGAAATCCGCCAATCGTTTTTCGGCGTCCACTATCTGAAGACTGAGCGTTTCCCGCTCCTTGATACCGGGAGCATAAATGCTGAAGAACCACAGGCAGCACAGTGCCACGGCGATTGACGCATAAGTGACGACCAGCCGGTTCATGCAACCCCCTTCATGTTGAGCTGGAAGTCTATCTCGAAGTGGCCCTCGATCTTCTTTTTCACGTGCCTTACGACTTTAACATTTTCATAGAACGGTGATGCCGACAGGTTCTCCACGAACTCGGCGAGAATCAGTTCGGGGGGGATGTCGTCCGATATAACCAGCCCGTGAAGGTAAAGGTTTTGATCTTTCTCATCGGGCTTGTAGTCAAGATAAAGCAACTTTACGGGGCCCGGCGTCAGTTGCGACAGCTCCTTCAGATTCAGGGCCAGATAGCTCGGGGATTCCTTTATCTGGTTGAGGTAGGACTGGTCCATGGCAATGCGCCGTTTGATGAGATTGTATGTGTGAAACGCTTCCGAGTTCTGAAATTCCGCTATTTGGCGATTCAACTCAATCAGATGGTTTTCTTGAGATGAGATTTCATTTCGACCGACTCCCCACGATGTGGCGAGCAAAATCAACAAAACACCAACACCAATCCGGCCGTAAGTTCCGACCCGACCCTTCTGTTGTGCTGTCCTAAGCTCAGGGGGGAGAAGGTTGGCCAAGGCGATCTGACAGGTCGAGGCGGCCAAAACCGGCAAACAGACCGGGAAAATCTCGGACTGAAGTTCGTCCCTGGTGCTGAGATCGGTGAGGTTTGCGACTGGTAAAGGTTCCAGCTCAATTCCGCTCTTGGCGTTCAATAGTTCCAGCAGTTCCGAGCTGTAGGCAAGATCGCCATAAACATAAATTTTATCATGAAGACTGACCGAATACTGGCCGGCGTAGTAGTCGAGCGAAGTCTGGATTTCGTTGGAGATTAATTCCGCGAAAAACTCATACTTTGTCATCTCCGGCTGAGCGCCAAGCATGTTCGAACTGACGGCCGTAGCGTGAGAGAATTCGAGATTCGCTCCTTTATAGAACGAAATCTCCGTAGACTTCAACCCGATATTGAGAAGAGTGTAACTTTTGTCCTCATGAAACTTCGGGATGTGTTTTAAAAACTGACCGATGACGTCCTGAGTATGATAAATCTGCACTACGGGTAACCCGAGCATCTCGAACGGCTCGAGCTGTTCCTGTATATATCTGCGGGTGGCTGCCTGCAGGCCGATCTTGTAGCGGACATTGTCATCTCTTTCGATGCTAAAGACCGGGCGATAGTCATAAACACAGTCGGCAGCAGGGAAGGGGATTTGTTTTTTTACTTCAAACTGAACAGCCGAGTCGAGTTCGCGCTTTTTCATCCTGGGCATCAGGAAGCTTCGGAAGGTCGTTTCGTTGCTGGAGACCGCCAGGGTTATTTTGGCGCGACGCCCCCCGTATTTGGAGGCAAAGTCACCGATCTCTCGAAGCAGCTTTTCTTTCCTGGCCTTGTCATCGTTCTGTCCTCTCGGGAAATACTCTTTCTTGATGTCGAGCACTTGGCGGGATTTACCCACGTGACGAACGGCCGCCATCTGAATAGCGTGTTCGTCGACGCAAAACGATACGGTTGTGCCGAGGAAATGGCTGTTCTTGGGACGGATCTTGGTCATAGAAAAGGCGGGCCTGGCAGGCTTGGGCGGGCTGCCAGGCACACCTTCCGGGTTTTTCTTCTTTGACCAAAAATCCAGTTTGAGCATATAAACCCCGGTCTAAAAGCCAACAATAATGCTGTCAGAACCACCAACGGAAATGATTCTCCGACCTGCCGGTTGGTAGACATAAGCTACGTTCCAGGCATCTTTCAGATAATTGCCGTCGGTGCTGTCGATATACGGGCCGTTCCAGCCGAGCGCGGTCAACTTATTGTAAGCGGACACGGAGTCCGGCCTGCTGACCAGGTCCTGCAGCTGAGACGGTACAAAGCCAACGTCGCCTTCAAATCCACGGTCGACATATTTCCCCCCGGCGATTGCGTCGGGGTTGCCCGCAATGGCAACCTTGAGCGTCGCCAGCTCTTTCTGCGTAGCCGTAATCTTGGAACTCTCGGTAACGTCGCCGAGCTTAGGCACCGCAACAGCCGCGAGAACTCCGAGCACGACTATAATCATGACAAGCTCGATCAGCGTGAATCCATTCTGAACGAGCTTGCCCCCAGCCGAACTGTATTTTGAATGCGATGAAGTCACGGTAATTATTCTATTACCACTCGTTCTCGCCAGCTACGTCGCTGTTAAGCCATATCTCGCCATCGGCGGCCAGATAAGCCCATCCGCAATCCGTGCCCACGAGTGTACCCTTGGTAACGCCGGTAACGACAGAGTCCGGATGATCGGCATCGGCGCAATACGGATTTTTCGGAACGCCCTGTGCCATGATAGCCGCGCGCACGGAGTCTATCGGAGGCCAGTGCGCACTGTCGATTACAGCGTGGTTGGCATAATAGATTGTGATGGCTGAGCGCAGGGCGCCGAGCGCGCCTCTGGCCGCTGCTTCTTTGGCTTCGCCCGAGAGATCCTGATATTTCGGGATGGCCACAGCAGCAAGAATGCCGAGGATCACGATGATCATGACCAATTCGATTAAGGTGAAACCTTTCTGGTTCGCTTTGAAAGACATACTTCCTCCTAGCAGGTGTAATTGGTTTCTAAAATGGTTTACTCTTCTATAAATCGGTAAAAAAGCCCTTTTTTTTAACCCCCTCTAACCGTTAAAAACTTTGATTAAGTTCCACATCGGCAAGAATATAGCCAGAGCCATAATCAGCACGAAAACGGAGACAACCAAGGTCAGAAGCGGTTCGAGAATAGCTGTCAGGTGCCGGGAGGTATACTGAACCTCCTTGGAGTAGAATGTCCCCAGCTCGTCAAGCATCCGCTCCAGGGCGCCTGTCTCTAAGCCTATAGCAATCATATGCTTGGCCATATCAGGAAAGAACTCGAACTCTTCGTCCATCAGATTGGAATCAGAGCCTCGCCGAAACAGCTCTTCCAGCCGTTTAATCTCAAGACTTACAGCCACATTCTTAACCGAGTCGGCCAGAATCTGCAGCGAATGAATGATGGGCAGACCGGATCGGAAAAGAATCCGAAACATCATGGAAAATCGAGCCACGTTCCCTTTCAGGATCAGTTGCCCGAATATTGGTAATCTCAACAACCGGCTATCGACCCACAGACGGCCCTTTTCATTGCTGACGAGTTTTCGAAATCCGAAACCCGCCGCGACTAAAACGCCCAGCAAAACAGCCCAGTATCTGGTAAAAAAGTTACTCGTCCCGATGAAGATTCTGGTGGCAAGGGGCAATTCCGCGTCAAAAGATGAGTAGAAATCAACAAATTGCGGAATGACATAAGTCATAAGGACCACGAAGGCGATACCTATGACGAGGATCACGATGGCAGGATAGCGAAGTCCGGACCGAATCAGACGGGACAACTCCATCTCCTTTTCCATCATCGTCGAAAGCTCGTCGAGAATATCCTCGAGCCGACCCGATTCTTCGCCCGCGGCGATACTGTTACGATAGACACGGGAAAACAGATCATCGTGTTCGCCCATGGCCTCCGATAGTGATTTACCCGATTGTATGCTGTACTTTATCTGCTTGAGCGCGAGGTTGAACTTGCCGTCCTCGGGCCCGACTTTGATAATCGAAAGCGCCCGCAACAAGGGAATGCCGGACCGATACATGGTAGCCAGGTTGTTCGTAAAGATAATAAGATTCTCATAGTCGGCTCGGCTGAAGCCGAAAAAGGTAAACGACGGTTTAGCCTTGATGGCGGAAACCTTGACCGGAAGAAAATTCTGCGACGAAAGATACTCGAGAACCTGTTCAGCGTTATCGGCTGTCAGAGTGCCCTTCTGCTGAACCCCGTTTTCATCGAGAGCCTTATATCTGAACTGCGTTGGCATCGGAATCGGTCACTTTCACCTTGACGTTCGGATCGCGGTAGACATCGACATTCGATGTCTCCTTGAGCAGTTCCTCGAGGCAAACAATACCGGAGGTGAGTTTTTCGAGACCCATCTCAAAAAGAGGTATGTAGCCGTACTTGTGCGCTTCCTCTTTGATCCGGTTCAGTGAAGCGTTGCTTATTATCAACTCGGCTATGGCCGGATTGACTTCAATGAATTCGAAAATGCCGGTCTGTCCCTTGAATCCGGTCATCTTGCACGCGGGACAACCTACCCCGCGCTTAAAATCGATGTGGTCGGCCAAATCCATGAGCCCCGCCCGATGCAGGATTGGATCCGGTGGACGGTAGGATTCTTTGCACTCCGGACAGTTCACTCTGACTAATCTCTGAGCAAGTACGCCCTTGATAGCGGAAGAGACCAGGTAGTTTTCAATGCCCATATCCACAAGGCGTGTTATAGCCGATGGAGCGTCGTTGGTGTGAATCGTGGAAAAAACCAGATGACCCGTCAGAGAAGATCGTATGGCCATCTGCGCCGTCTCGGCGTCACGTATCTCGCCGATCATTATGATGTCGGGATTCTGACGGAGGATCGAGCGCAGGGTCGACGGGAAAGTCAGTCCGGCCTTCTCGTTTATCTGAATCTGGATAATCAGGGGCAGGGAATATTCCACCGGGTCTTCAACCGTGATAATATTTTTCTCGATTGAGTTGATTTCCTGCAGGGCGGCATACAGCGTCGATGTCTTACCGCTTGAGGTTGGTCCGGAAATTAAAACCAGCCCTTCAGGCTTGTAAATGACATTCTTCCACCGCTCCTCAAGGCGCTTGTTGAAACCGAGTTGTTCGAACCGCAAGAGAAGATTCCGACGGTCGAGCAGGCGAATGACTATTTTTTCTCCATGAATCGTTGGCAGGGTGGAGACACGCAGATCCACCGTCTGACCTTCGACCTTCATGAAAAACCGCCCGTCCTGCGGCACGCGTTTCTCCGATACGTCGAGATTGGCCGCGATTTTGATGCGCGATATCAATTCGTTCTGCATCGACTTGGGCGGCGCGGCCTCTTCACGCATGACACCGTCGACACGGTACCGTATCCTCAGGCGGGCTTCTTCCGGCTCGATATGAACGTCCGATGCCCTTTCCTTTACGGCTTTGGCAATGATCAGGTTGGTCAGCTTAATGATGGGCGTTTCGGACTGAGGATCGGTGAGTGATGAAATACCGTCCAGAGTCTTGGCGACCTCCTCATTGCGGGTACCCATTATGTGTGAAAGGGAGTCGCCAACCGAATAGTACTGATCGATGGCGTCCTTGATCTCGGTAGCGGTAGCGATAGCCCTTTTTATGTTCATCCCGGTGAGGTATTTGATTTCATCGATAGCGATAATATTGAGAGGGTCGGCCATCGCAATCGTGAGCGTGTTGCCGATTTCGAAAACAGGTATCAGGATGTACCTTCGTGCGACATCGACATTTACCCTCTGCACGATTTGCGGGTCGATGACCATGGAGGACAGGCTGATTTTTGGAATAGCGAGTCGCTCCGAGACCGCGTCAATCAGTTGGTCTTCAGTGATATAGCCCTTTGAGACAAGGGCTTCTCCGAGTCGCTTGCCGAGCGCTCCCTGTTCGCGTAGTCCCTCCTCAAGTTGCTGAGAGGTTATCAGCCCCTTTTCGACAAGTAAATCGCCTATCTTCTTTTTAGCCATAACCCCGTAATGTTTAAAGATTTTGCGGTTATTATATTATCGGAGCTAATTCAACATCCCTTAGGGGTCAAAAAGATGATTTTGGTGAAGAAAATCTTGCCAGGATACGTCTTTTTGTTAAATTGAGCAAAACTGGAGCAGCGTTTGAAGTCCCGCCAGACAGGTAAATACATTTCCCTTTTCATTTTAGTGCTGAGCTTATGCGCCTTTGCTGGTAGTGCAACCCGCTCGGCCGATCGGCCGCTGGAGGGCACGGATTATTCGAGTTTCGACGGTGTCTTAATTGACAGCGTCGTGATAGACAACCGCAATGTCTACAATACCGACGAAGAGTCCTATAGTCACTTCATTTTCAAACTGGCCAATAAACTCCACATAACCACGAGGAAGTACATTATAGAGCGGGAGCTCTTGCTCGGCGAGGGAGACCCTTATTCGGCCGTACTGGCCGAAGAAAGCGCCCGCAATATTCGTAACGGTCTGAATGTTTACGATGCTTGGATTGAACCGGTGACACTACCCGATGGAAGCCTCCTTTTGCGGGTGGTGACAGTGGACCAATGGAGCTTCTCGGGAGGCGTAAATTACAGTCGTGAGGGAAACGAAACCCGCTGGCAGATTGGCGTTGAGGAGAAAAACTTCCTCGGCAACAATCAATTCCTGTCGTTGTACTATTACTCTCAATCCGATGATGACGATTACGTGGAATCGAAGTTCTTCGAAAATCGCCTGCTGGGAAAGCCCTATCAAGTCGGCCTGACGTTCAGCAACAATCCTGTCGCCGAAGTCCAAAGCCTCAGCTTCGGCCGACCTTTCTACGACCTCGGCCAACACACGGCATTCAGCGGTGTTCTGAGCGCTTACAGCGGTCGACGCGACGTATATAACGATTCCATCAGGATCGGAGAGTCTTACGTCGATGGCGATCAGTTCGACGCCAGCTATGCCTACCGCCTTGGCGACCACAGCCGAAAGTTGCGACTACAGGTAAACTATCAGTATCGTTACGAACGAAATTCAGAGCAGACGATATTTTCAACCGCGCCTGAGGACAGCCTTCTTGCCCGGAGCAATTTCGCCGACGATTCACTGTTCCACTATGTGGGGCTCGAAGCAAAAGCCTCCAAATTCGATTACGTGAAGATGCGCAAGATTGACGGTTTTGCGTATACCGAGGATTTTATTGTCGGCTATTTCGCTCAGGCCGAGTATGGACGAGCCTTCAATTCCGACTTCAAGCTGCATCAATACGATCTCGCCAGATTCATGATCTCGCGATATACGGCTGATGGTTCAAATCTGCTGCGCCTCGATTACGTCCATTATCTGTGGTTCTATACTGATAAACAACTCAGGCACATGGCCCAATTCATAGGCCGTTACTACCGCAGAGTCAATGGCGTCGTTACACTGGCCCTTAACGTGAGTTATCTGTCGGATTGGGATGCCTCAGGGCGAAACAACCTTATCCTTGGCGGCAATACCGGGATTCGGGGTTATGACAAATACTTCAAGACCGGCAATCGACGTGCCGTGCTCAATGTCGAGAGTCGGTTCTTCACCAACATCAAGATACTGTCGGCCCTCTTCGGCGCCGTGGCCTTTGCCGACTTCGGAAATGTCTGGAAAGATGACGAAGAGATCAGTTTGAAGGGCATGCATTCCAGCGTGGGAGTCGGACTACGAATAGGTTTTGAAAAGTCCACCAAGAATATCGTTCGAATCGATCTGGCCTTCTCGGATCAGAATCAGTGGGAACTATCAATCGGTACCCATCAATATTTCCAGGCGCAGTCGACGTTCTGGTAATTTCCGTCGCCTCAAAAATAACTCAACCACCGTACTACTCTTTCGGATGGAATACCACCAAATCGCTCCGGTTTGTCGGCCAAAAAAAATGACAGACAGTTTTGTCCCGGTTTTTTTGTTGACAGTATTTGTGTATCCGGCTATCAATTAACATAGTTAAAGAGCAACTACCAGAATGAGTCTGACAGGGATTAGTCAGTCCATTCACACGAGAGGGGGATTAATGACTGACGGTTTCGTGCCGAAGTTCTTAATCTGTACTGAATGCAACGAAGAGTTTGTCTTCACTATTGCCGCACAGGAGTACTTCGCGGAAAGAGGGTACACGGAAGATCCCAAACGCTGTAAGGCCTGCCATACTCGGTATAAGAAGGCGATGCGAGAACAGAAAAACCACCCGGTTGTCGAACATCCTCAATACGAGTATCCTGATTAAAAAAACCCCGACCAATCGTGGCCGGGGTATTGCTGTACAGTAGGGGAGTACTGCGGATAGTTACATCTATTGAGCTCTCGTCATCGAGCCAGTATCATCTTTCTTAGCTGTTTCTGACCGTTCATCTCCAGCTTGCACAGATATATTCCCGAAGCGACCGAACCGCCGGAGCTGTTTGTTCCGTCCCACTGGATTTCCGTCTGTCCGGCGGCAATATCGCGGGAAAGCAATGTCTGTACTCGTCGTCCGAGGATGTCAAAAATGTCCACAACGGCATAACCGGGGTCCGGGGAATAAAATGAAATAGTCGTGGTTGGGTTGAACGGGTTGGGATAATTCTGAGACAGCCTCAGCGAAGTCGGGAGAATATCCGAATCTTCGGCATCATCGTCTTCTTCGGTATCGCCTTCATAGCTGCCCGAAAATGAAACATAGAAATCAGCCGTCATGGAATCTCCCGAAGGTGATATGTTTTCAACCGAGACGTACGAGTTACCGTCCGTATATGAGCTTGATGTCACGGCCGACAGAGCGTTGAACGAGCTTGCCACTCCGGAAATCGGGAACGGGTCATTTCCGTCTCCGGCATCAGCTGCTTTCTCCAGTTCAAACAATCCATCGGCCTGTTCGAGAGCGACCAGATAATGCGATGCCGGATTAAGCCCCGGGTACCACTCGTTGTCATTGTCGTCCTGGGTATCGTCGATGTGCCAGATAAGCAATCCGTCCGAAGGCAGGTAGGTGTCATACCCGGTTCGTTGCCTGTTCTCCACAAGGAAATACTCGTTCTCGATTGCCCCGGATGTCCAGAGACGATAGATGTCGCGTGCGTTTTTGACATCGTAGATCGTCTGTGACGTTACGTTGCTGGTTACATTGGTGGCTTGATTAAAGCCCATCTGGATGCGGCTCCAGGCGCACGGAGCGGCCGGCAATTCACCGAGCCCACGTGGACCGAGCCAGCTTCCAAAAGCCATGATGCCCCAGGAGCCAATACCGTTTGAGCTGTAATCGGTATCGTAGAGGTCGGGCAGTCCGAAGGCGTGTCCCAGTTCGTGGGCGAAGACGCCGATGGTCATGTCGCCGGCGGCCAGCAGGTACTCCGGCTGCATTGTGTAGTTCGAAACATAAACACCATCATTGGTCGCTCGCGGCGTGATCTGCCACTGGTGCGACCACATGTCGTCATCCGAGCCGGTAAACTCGGCGCCCGGGCCGGCGTGAACGACCATCAAAACATCGACGAAGCCGTTATTATCATTATCATAGCGGGAGAAATTGACCGAGCCGTCGACAATGGACACGAGGTCCTCCACCAATCTCTGAGCATTGTTAGGATAACTGTCGGGGTTCACGCCGTTTTCACCGTTAACATAATACGCGTACGTCTGCGGAGCGCCCACCCATCCCAGCGAGGATGGTAAATTGACGGTGACTATGTCGAGCTGGGCGTACGATGCCTCCCGGTAATAATGCCTGACACTGACGTTGGTGGTGCTGAACAGCAGGTCATCAAAATAGGATGCGCCG
The DNA here is from genome assembly GCA_040756055.1 of Candidatus Zixiibacteriota bacterium. Taxonomy (NCBI): domain Bacteria; kingdom Pseudomonadati; phylum Candidatus Zixiibacteriota; species Candidatus Zixiibacteriota bacterium. The sequence goes on along the minus strand of JBFLZR010000005.1, from coordinate 182,758 downwards.
GTGGCTGCCGGTTTGTCGGAGAAAGTTACCAATATCGCCAGCACATTGAAGGACCCCATAACCTCCGGCGAAAGGCTCAGGAGGGTGGTCTGTTTGTCATCTTTGCGGTCAAAACTTGCCGGGCCGGATTCGAGTCCCGCGCTTCTGAGATCGGCCTGGTGTGTCATGAAGTAGGCTGGAGCTTTCTTCTCGAGCGCGGTCGCCTCAAGCAGCTCCGGATGCGGCGGGGCCGCTGCCGTGCTCTGGCTAAGCACCATGACCCCAAGCAGCATCCCCGATATCACGGCTATGGCAAATCTGGTTCGAACGGCGCGGTACATTCCAACTCCCTTTGCTTAGAAATACAGTCCGGTTGTGACAGCGAAATTGAGCCCCTTCGACGAATAGCCTGACAGCGAACTCCCGGTTACAAAGGCGTAGTCGACGAAGAAATAGGGCAGGTGAAATCCGGACCCGAACGAGAAAGCGCTATTGCGATTGCCACCCGCCGAATAGCCCATTCTAAGCGGAAAAGCCGAGACGATGGAATATTCTGCGCCCGCTGATATGCGCGGCTTGGTGGTGCCGCCGACTTCACTGCTGAATCCCTGTTCCCAATCGACTGCCCACAGAAGCTTTCCTGAAGTCTTGGCGACGCCCAGCGTCATCACGGACGGTAGATTCGTAGTGAAACTGCCTATCTCTTCGGTATAGTCTTCGGATACCACATAGTCTTCGTCCATGTTGTCAACCGTCATGGTATCGAAGCTGAAATAGTAGCCGTGCTCTTCGGTGTCTTTTGTCCATTTGATGGCGCTGACGAAATTTCTGATTCTGCCGCCAACGGTATAGTTATCGTTGAGCTTGAGCGCGGCCCCGAGATCAACCGAGTAACCCGAGCCGCCGGTAGCGGTCTGGATAACCATGTTGCCTTCGCCCATGAATCCGGTGGCGAAAGTCGCCGCGATTCCCCGAAGTTCAACCACCTGCTCGACGGCAAAGCCTCGCAGATAGCGGAAAGTGGCCCCGACCGCGAATTCCCGCGAGCCCGATTTGTACAGAGAGCGGCCATAGGACAAATAGGCCGAGGCGTATGCGATAACATCTGAATAAGAACCGGTGACCTCGATGGTATCGGCGAAGGTATTGCCGTTAAGGATCAGGTCGATGATGTCCTTGTTGAGATTGACATCGGCAACGCCATTACCGGCGACGCCGAACACGAAGGGTCCCATCGCTATCGCGAGGGCGGTGGCCTCCGCTTCGGCCGTCAGTTTGAGACCGTCATCGGACACGCGATCAAGGATGTATTCTTTATCTTCATCGGTTAAAAACGCGCCGGTATATTTGTTATAATCACTGAGCGTGAAGGAATTGTTGGAGATATTGGCTCCCACACCTACCAGCTCGACCCCCTTCAACTGATACTGGGCGAAGCCCAGGTTGGCGGGATTGAGCCGGGCGGCATCGGCGCCGCTGGCAAGCGATATACCCGCCGAGCCCATCGCCACGCTACGAGCCGATGATATCCCCTGGCCGTTTGCGTTCTGGATGATCAGGGCAAACAGGGCAACAACAATGGTAATCGTTACCAGGCTAAAACTGAGCCATCCCCGACGATTATCGCTAAGTACTATGCTCTTCATGATAGGCTCCTTTTAAAACTCGCCGTCGAAGCGATACTCGACTTCGATACGTCCGTTGATGGTTATGTAGTCGTTCTCTGTAAGCAGGACACCGGCCGTATCGGAGCCACTGAGAAAGAGCTGTTGCCTGATATAGAGCATTTCGTTCTTTAGAATCTGTATGTCGGTGCTATCGAGCACGATCTCTCCTGAACTGATAGCCTCGGCGCTGGCGATTCCGGTGACCAGCGACACCGGCGCCGGTTCACATCTGAGCGTATCCAGCGTCAACTGAGGAGTCGTATAGAGCGATACCGAATCACCGCTGAGATGCACTGTCGCGGTAACGCCAAGAGGAAGGTGGTTGGCTATACTATAGATGAACCGGGAATTGATGACATGGTCGGTAATCGCGTCGATATCATCCTGCTCGATCTCTTCAACCTCCACATCGAGATCGGTTATCTCGGCCTCGGAAAGCTTCACACCGAGAGGGGCGTAAATACTGACCCGCGCGAAAACATAATCGTTTGCCGTAATCGTTCCGTGATAACTTCCATCACCGAACTCAACCGACCCGGATATATCTACAGCCGAGGGCAGAGGTGTCAAAAAGTCGGCAACATCATCGTTAGTAATGTCGCTCACCCGGTACAAGTCGTCGCCACGAGCTTCGATATCCCCGGAAATATTCAAAACCTTGCCATTGTCACCGGAAAGCTGGATGTCCAGATGACCCGGCATGTCGACGCCGTTCTCGATTCGAAGGGTAAGGAAGGCCGCAACCAAACCGACATTGTCAAAACCATCAGGTACATCGAGCTCTTCGTGGATATCTTCAAAGGCCGCCGAGGTATTGTCGAAAACACCCGTTACACTGTTAAAGGTTAGGTTGATCAGGGCGGCATTGACGCTGAAACTGTCGGTGTAATGAACGATAACCGACTGACCGCCGGAACCGGGCAGATGCGCAACTATGACGACATCGACCGAGTCACCTTCGGGTATAAGGTCATATCCCGCCAGATTCTGATTGATGAGAAGCGTCTGTCCGGCGGAAATTTGTCTCGAAATCGCCAGAGAATTGCCGGACAGCTCCAGGTTCGGCACAGCGATATCAAGAGTCGCCGGCAGCGGTGTGTTGTTAGTGACAGCCAGTTCCAGCTCTCCGCCGGCGAGGCGCGCCGTGTCTATGGTCTCGGAAGCATCGATATCCAACCCGACTCTCTGCGAGAAGGGAAGGTCCTCAAGTTCGGGGACCTCGGCCATAGCTGCGGTAACCAGAATTCCCTCCCTGAAACTGACCTCGGTGGTGATACTCTTACCAACCGGGGCAATGTGGATATCCTGCATCGGATCAGAGTGACTGAAGACAGTCACTTGAACACTGTCCGATATATTCTTACCCGCCACTGATATCACCAGCGAATCTTCTTCGTTGTGGTTCAACGGCAAAGTAAAATATCCGGTGTCAATAGTAACCCCGGCACGCGCGTCGATAAGGCGCACGACAACATCATAAAGCGTCAATCCGAGACGGTTGGTAACATTGACCTGGATACTTCCACTGGCGATTTCGGCCCACGTAAACGAGTCGAGTTTGCGGTTGTTGTCGGCGGAAAGCTCCGTGTTGGCCGGCACGATTATCGTGTCGAAGCCGGGTACAACCGGAAAACCCGCCATCAATGAGTCGATATCGATAACCGAGATTTCATCCGATGGCGTACTTATTTCAATCAGTCCGAGCGTTTCGGAAAGATCATAGCTGAGATCAGGCACCGAGAAGTCGTCTTCATTGAGCTGCACAGTGTCGATATCTTCTTCGATTGAAAAGGCGACACTGCCGTTGGTGTCGATGAATATCTCGTCCTGGTCAACCTTGCTGACCAGTTCTTCCATGGTGTAGGTGCGGTTGACTACCGGAACTACGAACGTAGTGTTCCAGGTTGGTGATTCGGGGCTCTTGACAGTGCACTGGGCGAGGGTCAAGAAGACCACAATGACTACTATCCCAATAAATAGTCGGCTTGAAAATTTGAAGAGGAAGCCCTGCCAGAAATTGGTCGGCTCCGGTTTGCCTCTTCTCGTTCGACGTCTATCCATAGTATCCCCACGGTTAGATGTTTCCTTTTAGTCCAACGGGGGAGACTGCAAAGCCAGTGCCGCGACGTCCTATGTGCCATAAGGCCTTGAATCTCAGCGCAGTAAGTACAATGGCGCTTTTTTGATTATCGGCTGAAGGTTATCGAAACATTAGAGAGGTATGGGAGAAATCCCACATTTGTTTTATGCGATAGTATTTCGTATATTGACCCATCAGGAGGGATAATCGCATGGGCATGAACAAATACGATCGGATGCTTCACATCCTCAACCTTTTGCGCACACGAAGAAACCTCAACGCCGCTCGGCTCGCCGATGAATGCGGGGTGACAGAGAGGTCCATCTATCGCGACATAATATCACTGTCGGAAATGAATGTTCCAATTTACTACGACAACGGCTATAAACTCGCTTCCGACAATTTTCTGCCGGCGCTGAACTTCACCGCCGATGAATATCACCTGCTCAGACTCGCTTTGGAATCCTCGCCGCTCATAAAAGCCGGAGGCTACGAGGAAGTCTTCAAGAGCGTCAAAGCCAAAATAGACAACTGCCTTTCCGAGCAGGTCCGCAAAGAAACAAAGTTCGCGCCGACAACAACCCACATCGAAAACCCTCTGTCCGGCGAGAGAGAAAAAGGGGAGAAGTACTACGATGTTATCGAGCAGGCGATCGCCGGGTGCCGACGAATCAAGGTCGACTACGAGTCGATTTCTTCGGGACGATCCGCCAGAATTATCGACCCTTACTTCATAGTCTTTCGCGGTCACGCCTTCTATTTCGTGGGGTATTGCCATACCCGAAAAGATTTCAGGACATTTCGAGTCGATCGCGTTCACAATGTTGAGATACTTTCTGACATTTTTATCAAAAACTCTGATATCAGACCGCAGACATATTTCGAGGGAAGCTGGAGTGTTTTCAGCGGTGAGCCGGTCACGGTAAAAGCCGTTTTCTCGGGTACTGCCGCCAGGGTGGTGTCGTCCAACAAACATCATCCGGACGAAATGGTCGAACCCTTGGATGATGGCCGGGTGCGCTATGCCACCACGGTGCGCGGAATCGAGGAAATCCAGCGCTGGCTCATCGGATTCGGCGATCAGGTCGAGGTGCTTGAGCCGGATAACCTCAGAAAAAGTTTGGCGCGAATCGGCGAATATTTCCGTACTCTTTACAAATAGAACTTGACGACCCATCTATGTCTTATCATTTTGTGAAATAAATGATCTCCCAAAGAGTTAAGCATATCGCCATGGGAGGGGTTATTGCCGCGCTTTACGTAGTTTTGGCGGTGGTATTTCTCCCGATTTCTTTTGGCGTTTACCAGGTTCGTTTTGCCGAGGCGCTCACGGTCCTTCCGTTTTTGACCCCGGCGGCAATCCCCGGTCTGTATATTGGCTGTCTTCTCGCTAACATCATGGGCGGCATGGGCTGGCTCGATATCGCCGTCGGCCCGCTTTTTACCCTTCTCGCGGCTTTCGCCACCCGCTGGGTCAGAAACCGGTTTGGAAATACCCTTACCGGCGTCTCTCTGGCTCCCCTTCCGGCAGTCTTGTTCAACGCCTTTGGCGTCTCCTTTTACCTTGCCCCGATAATGGGAGTGAATTATTGGTTCGCGGTTCAAATGATCGGTGTCGGACAGCTGATTGCCTGCTATGTATTAGGCGTACCGCTATTGCTTTTGCTAAGGAATCGCAGCATTTTCGTTTGACTTTCCGGAGCCTCCTCATTAGAATATCCAGAAATATTCGCCGGAGTTGTCAATTTTTCAACCAGGCGATAAACGCAATGGAGAATATGATTTACAACCAGTTAGGGGATATCAGATGATGAAGATTTTGGTTACGGGAGCGGTGGGCCAGATCGGGTCCGAACTGACGCTGGAACTGAGAAAAATCTACGGCGCCGGCAACGTTGTCGCGGGCGGAAATCGCACCAAACCGAGCGGTAAACTTCTTGAATCCGGTCCGTTCGAAATCTGCGACTGCACCGATATCAAGCAGGTCGAAAGCGTAGTCAAAAAATACAAGATCAATGTCATTCACCACCTCGCGGCCATCCTTTCCGCGGTCGCAGAGGCGAAGCCAACCCTGGCCTGGAATGTCAATATCAACGGTATGTACAACGTCCTCGAAGTTGCCCGCGAGCACAAATGCGCGGTCTTCGTGCCGTCCTCCATCGGCGCCTTTGGTCCGACCACGCCGCTGGATAACACTCCGCAGGACACCGTGCAGCGTCCGACCTCCATGTACGGCGTCACCAAAGTCGCCGGCGAACTCCTGTGCGACTACTACTTCAAGCGCTTCGGCGTCGACACCCGTGGTCTTCGTTATCCCGGCATCATCTCCAACGAGACCCTCCCCGGCGGCGGCACGACCGACTACGCCGTGGAAATTTTCTACGAGGCCATCAAGCACAAGAAATACACCTGTCCGCTCGGCGCCGGCACTTTCCTCGATATGATGTACATGCCCGATGCCATCAAGGGCGCTGTCGAACTCATGGAAGCGAATGCATCGAAGCTGAAACACCGCAACGCCTTCAACGTGACGGCCATGAGTTTCGATCCGGAAATTCTGGCGGCAGAGATAAAGAAACACATCCCCGGGTTCAAAATGGATTACAATGTCGACCCGGTCAAGCAGGGTATTGCCAATAGCTGGCCCAACAGCATGGATGATTCCGCCGCCCGCGCTGAGTGGGGATGGAAACCGGAATACACCCTGCCGGTCATGGCTAAGGACATGATCGATGTACTTTCGAAGAAGTTGGCCTGAAATTCCGAGATAAATAAGAAGATTTGACCTGAACAATAGAGGATCCAAATGGAAAGATTGAACAAAGCCCTTACGGCGGCGGTGAACGAGCTCAAAGCCAAAGGTACTGCCAAAGGTAAGGAACTGGTTATTACGGGCGTGAAGCCGGCGACGAAGACTAATTGCCCGCGCTTTTATGTCGAAGGTTACGGCGATAAAGAATTCATCAAAATGAATTCCAACTCTTATATGGGTCTGTCGCTTCGCAAAGACATGATCGAGGCCGAAGAAGAAGGCGCCAAGACATTCGGCGTCGGGCCGGGCGCCGTGCGCTTCATCAGCGGCACCTACAAAGTCCACACCAACCTCGAAGAGAAACTGGCCAAGTTTCTCGGTCGCGAAGCGGGCATGATTTTCAGCTCGGCTTATGTTACGAGCCTGGGCGTGCTGGTTCCGCTCTGTACCGCCGAAACCGTGTTTATCTCGGATGAGCTTAACCACAACTGTATCATCCAGGCCATGCGCCTCTCGCGTCCGTCGGGCAAGTTCATCTATAAGCACAACGATATGGCCGATGCCGAAGCCAAGATCAAAGAAGCTATCGGACAGGGCAAGCGCGCTCTGGTTGTGACCGATGGTATCTTCTCGATGCGCGGCGACAACGCTCCGCTCGATGTACTTATTGACCTGTGCCACAAGTACAACGATAAATTCGAGGAAGGCATCGTCAGCGTGGTCGATGACTCCCACGGTATCGGCGCGTTCGGCAAGACCGGTCGCGGCACCGAAGAGTACTGCAATACTCGCTGCGATGTTTTGATCGGTACGCTCGGCAAGGCGTTTGGTGTCAACGGCGGGTTTGTCGTCTCCAGCGCCGCGGTTATTGAGTTTTTGAGAGAAACCGCCCCGATGTATATCTATTCCAACCCGATCACTGTTTCCGAGGCGAAGGCCGCCACAAGGGCGCTGCAGATTCTCGACAGTGACGAAGGCCGCAAGATTGTGGCTCATGTCGCTGCGATGACCAAGCGCTTTGAAGACGGTATTGTGAAGGCGGGCTTTGAGACCATTCCGGGTCCGCATCCGGTAGTGCCGCTCATGGTGCGTGACACTGCCCGCACGGCTGATATCGTGAAGTGGCTCAAGGAGCACGGCGTGCTGGCGACCGGATTGAATTATCCGGTGGTGCCGAAGGGTTCCGAAGAGATTCGCTTTCAGATTACCGGCGAACACCAGCCTGCGGATATCGATTATGTGATCGATGTCTTGAACAAGTACCAGCAGGCACACAAGTAGGTTAGAGTATTTATCTCGAATAGTAGGGCAGGATCCCTGCGATCCTGCCGTCACAAGTATAGATATTAACCGTAGGGCAGGATCCCTGCGATCCTGCCTTTGTAATCTGCCATCTTCGTGTTTGGGGAGGAAAATGTCCAAACTCCGTCGCTATTACTCTGAAAACAGTAACTATTTTGTGACGGCCGTCACTTATGCCCGGATGCCGATTATTGTCGAGCACTTCGACATCCTCTGGGAGGGGATCACCAGATATAGAGACAGTCTCAATTTCGAACTCGTAGCGTGGGTGGTGCTGCCGGACCATGTTCATCTCATGGTCACACCAAAGGCAGTGGACTTGTCGCGAATAATGCACAGTATCAAGTCCTCGTTTGCCTCCCGATATAGGAAACTCCACAACATGTATCGGGGGCGTGTCTGGCAGAATCGTTTCTGGGATCATGTCATTCGCGACGAGGACGATTTTGACAGACATTTGGATTATACCCATCGGAACTCGGTAAAGCACGGCTTTAGCTCAGGCCCATTTGATTGGTCGTATTCTTCGTTTCGAAAATTTCATGAAATGGGCATTTACGAAGGTGACTGGGGTCTGATTGCCCCACGTAATGAGGATAACGACTACGGCGAATAGACAGCCTGATCGAAAAGTGGCAGGATCGCAGGGATCCTGCCCTACGTTGATTGCCGAGGTTGGGAAGAAAGAGCGTTTATCAACCCGAATACTTCCTTTCCTCTATCGCACTTGTCCGACATCGCTTAGATTAGGCCGATCTGGCTCCCTTTCGTAAACATTCTTTCTCTTGTAGGGCAGGATCCCTGCTCGGTAGAGTCTTCGCCGAAGGCGAAGAGATCCTGCCGGTCTTCTGTGCCCGGCAGATGTCCTCATCTGCCGTCACGAGGCGAGAGGACACAGCCGCCGCCGGGTGGCAGGCTCAAACTTGCTTTGGGCCTGACGTGCGTGCGAAAACTAGGCCCAATGGTAGGCGTTTGATTTATCAAACGCATCACGCTATATTACCACCATCATGTTCAAAGATATTCAAATCGAAACGGGGCGGCTGATTATCAAGCCATTCAAGATGGAAGACGACATCGCACTTCAAAAGATAGTCTCGCAGCCGGAGGTGGTCCACTATCTGCCGGAAGATGTCATGTCGCTCGATGAGGTACGTCACATCCTCACCTGGTTTCAAACCTGCTACGAACGCAACACGCCCGACAACATTATCAAATGGACTCTGGGAGTGTGGTTGAAGTCCGAGGCACTGGATTCCGGCCTTCGCCGGAATGACGCAGAGGGGGGATGTGTTGGAGAAAACGAGCTTCGCCTAATTGGTTGGGCGGGGATTGGACCATGGGAACCGGATGAAACCGAAATCGAGCTCTTCTACGGCTTCGGCAAAGAACACTGGGGAAAAGGCTTCGCGACCGAGGCGGCGCAAGCAGTGATGGACTACGCGTTCGATAAAATAGGCCTTAAGCGGCTTATCGCTGTCGCCAATCCGGAGAATATCGGTTCGGTGAGAGTACTCGAGAAAATCGGCATGAAGTTTGAGAAGATACTTAACGGAATGCCTCAGCAGTTTTCCAACGACGAGGGTTCACACTTTTTTGTGATGATGAGGTCCTGACAACAGTAGGTCGGCGTTCCGCCGGACATGCCGCGAGCAACGCGAGTGGCCATGAACCAAGAAACCCGACATCCATCGACCAACGGAACATTGTAAGATTTCTCCCGTAAGTCGAAATGACAGCCTCGTGAGATAGATAGATTTGAAAGGATTAATATGCGCGTGTTGATTATTCAGAATTGTGCTCCCGAAGGCCTCGGGCTTTACGAAGACTATCTCAAAGAAAACAAGATCGAACATCAAGTCTTTCACGCCTACACCGGCAAGCGGTTCCCATCGCAAAAGCAATTCGATGCTTTCATAATCGGCGGCACGCCGCTATCCGTCCGTGAGATTCGCAGGTACCCCTTCATGATGAACGAGCGCAAGTATATCAAGAAAGCAATCGCGGCCAACAATCCGGTTTTCGGCATCTGCGGTGGAGGACAGTTGGTAGCATCGGCGCTGGGCGCCAGGGTCCGGAAAAATCCCGTCATGGAAATCGGGGGTTGTCAGGTGAAGCTGACGTCGGACGGTAAAAAGAGCCGGTTTTTCAGAGGGTTTCCATCGAAATTCGAGGTTTTCCACTGGCACGGCGATACATTCGATATCCCTGAAAGTGGCAAGCGGCTTGCTGAAAGTGCTGACTGCCAGAATCAGGCATTCGCGGTGGGCAAGGCGATCGGAGTGCAGTTTCATATCGAGGTGACCGCGAAGACAGCCTCCCGATGGTCCGATGAGTATCCCGGCGAACTGAAAATCGTAAAGAAGTCCAAAAGCCGGGTCGTGCGCGAATGCAGAGCACGTGAGGCTGGAATGAAGAAGCTCGTGTATCAGCTGATGAACAATTGGCTGGGGAGATAGATGCCGACGCTACCACCGCATGAGATCGGTGCTCTTGAACTCCCATTGAGGGGTAACGATCGGATCGGGGGAGGAGGTTGAGTACCAGGGAGACAGGTCGGGATTCATCGGATTGGACAATATGTGTATATCCTGAGCGGGCGTAAATCCCTGGGCCAGCAAATAAACCGTCTCGCCGGTGGAATCGCTTCGGGCGACATCGAATACAATAACGACATGTCCGGGCAGGCCGCCCTGAATGAGAACATCACCAATCTGAATATCATCGATATCGGTACGGTTTTCCATCTCGCGGCTCAATGAATACGAACCGGCGTAGGTGAAGACGGTGTTTAGATATTCCCGAAAATTGATATACGAAGAATCTCTTATGGCTGACCGTTGCCAACTGACACTATTACCCTTGACCACCGGCCGTAGCCCGTTGATCCAGTCGCGGTAAGAAGCCCGATCGCCGGAGGTGAAGTTGAAAGCGATACTGTCATACATGCCGCGTGAATAGAAGTACTCGGCGCGCAGGCGCATGACGGCGTCGGCGCACTGCTGAAGGTCCTTGTCAGCGGTGTCTATCTCGACTACAGCGCAATAAACTGATCGGTCGGACTTCTCGCGGCCATCATAAAGGTAAACTTTCGCGCCATCCGGTCTCAGCGGAAGATTCTGCAGCCAATGGGCAAAGCTCCCCGGTTCTGTGGCCGGGCGGGTGTAGCCGTCGGGGGGTTGGAATCGAGACCGTATGGTTTGGGTGGTATCGTAGTTCTCGAGCCAGGGGTAGGATTGGGCGTTGGCGATAGTTGTCAATGCAACAAGGGCGATAATGGTCAGATTGGTTTTCAAAAGGCTCTCCTGCGGTCTCGTTTATGGTTATAGTCCGGTGATCCATACAAGGTTCCCGCAGACAAGGTTGACCGGCGAAATACTTTCCTTTAGCGGGCGCTCAATATCTACTATCGAGATGCCGATAATGGAGTAAATGGGAGGATTTTGATATGAATCTCAATCCGGTTATTAAATTCGATATCGACTGCCGTGTTCCGGCTGAAAAGGCAAAAGAGCGCCTTGTCGAAATCACCAAAAAGCAGAGTTTCTTTACCCCCGACTTCGGGCAATTCAACGCGACGGATAAGAGGCGCTATATCGGTCGGATAGGCGAGAAAAGATTTTCCCTGAAGACCCGTCCCCGGAAATCGCTGGCCGGGTTTTTCCTGCACACCAACCGTCAGATTGTCATTTCGGGCGAAATCGAACCGCGCGGACCGTGGTCGCTGGTGAAAGTGGTGATCAGGCCTACCCTCGATGTTATCATCAGCTGGGCCATTGCGACTTTCACAATTCTGTATATGCTCTGGGTGGTGACGACGGAGCAGGCGCAGGATTCGGACTGGGTGGTTCTGGTCATGGCCAGTCTGTTTCTATTCGTTTACATTAAGACGTACATGTGGGTGTCATTGAGGGAGCGAAAGTTCCTCTGTGAGCTGTTCGGCACCGGAGCAACAGCGACGTTGGATCAAACGCCGGCGCAGGTGACAAGCAGTTGGTCGAGCAGGGGCTTGCGATGAGCCTCAATCCCCTATATAGATTCGTCATCGACAGTCCCCTTGGACTGGAGACCGCCTGGCAGAAGCTGGTACATGTCACGGCCCAGAAAAAGCGAATGTTCAGGTTCTCCGAGAGGGTTGTATCGCAGCATTCCGAGGAAGACGTTCAGTACGTGGGTTATCTGGAGCGGTACAAGTTCAAGCTGTACCGTCCAAACGCCCGGTTTGTCAAGATGCTACGCCTGCCAGAGTATACGAACATGGTTATCAAAGGGGAGATGAAATCGGGCGGAGCTGGTTCTCTTATAAATGTTACCATAAGACCACCATACTACCAGATGTTCTTCTGGGTGTTTGCAGTTTTACTTCTGATCACTTTTGTGGTTTGCCTTATATACGAAGCCGAAGGGGTAAAAGCGTGGACAGGGCTGGGGATATATAGTATTGTCCTGTTTGGCTTGATCGCCGGGGCTCTGGAGGGGTATGTCCGGGAACGTCTCACTCTCGAACACCTGTTCGGCGTGGTTTCTGACGACGAGAAGGAGTTCATTGAGGCCATGGCCGAAGATGACAGGGAATATCTGAAGACGATAGTCGACGAAGATGACTGGTTCGACCATGACGATGATTCCGCCCCGGGAAGACCGACCTTGAACGAGCGCGGTTTTGGGAAAAAATAACCGTTGACGCAGTGCTTTCCGTTTTGCATCCTGTGTTTACATAACACAGGAATTCTTCCGAGTTTAACATCACTGTTCAATTGATTCCTTCACCGAAGCTTCAAAAGCGGAGGCCAATATGCACAAGTATTTGTTTGGATTGGTCATTGTGCTCTGTCTGGCGTTGTTCGGATGTCAGGCAAACCAGGAGCCGATGGTTGACGTAGCGCAGCAGCAGGCGGAGGCGATGGCGCAGAAGTATGTCGAGATTTACAGTAGCGGCAACATGGATTTGGTTGCCGAAGTTATTGACACAGCTTATGTAGGGCATGGCCCCGTGTCGCCCGAGCCTATCGTGGGACAAGATGGTTTCAAAGCGTGGGTGCAGCGAAACCGCGACCAGTTCTCCGACCTTACGCTGTCGTTCGACCGCGTGATCGCCAAAGGGGAGTGGGTAACCTTCAAGTGGCGCGTTACGGGGACCAACGATGGGCCGATGATGGAGTATCCCCCGACGGGACAGAAGATGGATATCTGGGGTGTGACTCTGAGCCATGTCGTAAACGGCAAGACGGTTGAGGAGTGGTTCGCCTATGACCTGATGACGGTTTACAACCAGCTTGGTTTTAAGCTGGTGCCTCCGAAGGTAGAGACCGGTAAGAAAAAATAGGGCATTTCGTTCATAAGTGAACCTTGCAATTAGCGTTCTAAAAGGGATGTGCTCGAGCATATCCCTTTTTTTGTTGCCAGTAAGCGCCATGGAGGGCTATTTTGCCGCCATACCCAGAAGTGAGGTGGCGACATGAGAACAGCACATATAATTCTGCTCGCGGTTGTATTCTGCTGGGCGTGGTTAATGACGGGCTGCGTTGAAACAGAAACCAAGCGCACCACGAAGAAGGTCGATGTCAGCAACGTACAGGTTTATCAGCTCGATGCCGCTAAGCCGAGGATCCGGGTCGGGGTCACGGGCACGGTCGAACAGCAGAGGATGCTGACCGGGATGCTGCAGGTTGAGATTGACGATGGTCAGAAACGTTATTCGTTCGGGGGAGAAGTTTGTACACCGAACGCTGGTGACAGCGCCGGAACAATCTGGGCGCCGTGGGTCAACACGCCTGATACCGGGACAGTAACATTTTCCTTTCGTCTGGTGGATGAGGTTGGATCAAGCATGATCAGTGATAAGGTCAGTGCGGAAATCGCGCCTGATTTATATTCGCAGGTACAGCTTGGCATATTTAAAGATGATCCCTGCGCCGGAACAACGAATATTATCTTATGCAGAGAGTACACCCTTCCGCGGACGATTCAAGATGAGGAAGGGGAACGTCTCTTTCTGATCTGGTGTGGGCAGAGTCTGAGCGGGGATGGCAATCAAAGTGAGTAGACGCTATAAGTCTTTGACGTTTGCAACATTCAAGGGGGTATTTCTGTCTCACATATTGTGGTAGTGTGCGTAGAACCAGATTAAATTTCAAACATAGGAGGTCTTGCGTGACCATCAGGTCAATCTTTCCAACGCTGGCGGTGCTGGCTGTGTTGTTGACGGCATGTGGCACAGTTGGTTACAAGGAGGTGCCGCAGTATACAATCGAGCAGTTCATGGACAAGGTGACGTACGGCGGGTCATCGTTCTCGCCCGACGAAACGAATATATTATTGATGTCGGATAAATCCGGGGTATTCAACGCGTGGACGGTAAATATCGAGAGCGGTGCACTGACGCAGGTCACAAAATCCGAAACGGAGGCGATATTCCCGATCTCTTACTTCCCGCTCGACCAGCGGATCCTCTACGAGAGTGACCAGGGAGGCAACGAAATCTCGCACATCTATTTGCTCGATGAGCAGGGTAACAGTCGGGACCTGACGCCGAACGACGGCGCGAGAGCCTCTTTTGCCGGATGGATGTATGATGATCAGAGCTTTCTTTACGAAAGCAACGCTCGTGATCCGCGGTTCCTGGATATCTACGAAATGAACATCGAAACATTCGAAAGCACGCCGATTTATCTGAATGACTCCGGATACTTTTTCGGGGGAATTTCCGATGATGAGCGATATCTGGCATTTCTCAAAGTGATTACGGAACACAACAATGAAATGTATCTTCTCGACAGGCAGACAGGCGAGATGATGCATTTGACGCCGCACGAGGGCGATGTTGCCTTCTCACCCTCGGGATTCAGTGTACATTCCGAAAGTCTCTACTACCTGACGAACGCGAACAGCGAGTACAATTATCTCATGCGCTTCGATATAGAATCGGGACTTCACGAAAAGGTTTTCGAGACGAACTGGGATGTACTTTACGCGTACTTTTCGCGTAGCGGCAAATATCGGGTTATCGCGATCAACAATGACGCCAAGACGGAGATCCGTGTGGACAACATGGAGACAGGTCAGCCGGTGAAGCTTCCCGAGATGCCGGACGCGAATATTACTTCGGTAAGAATTTCCCGCAGCGAAGAGTTGATGACGTTCTATGTGGAGGGTTCCCGGTCACCCCGTAACCTGTTTACCTACAATCTAAAGACCAGTGATTACAAGCAGTTGACACATTCCATGACTCCGGAGATCGATATCGATAATCTGGTTGACGCTCAGGTAGTCAGGTACAAGTCCTTTGATGCTCTGGAGATTCCCGCTCTGCTTTATAAACCGCATCAGATCAGGCCGGAAGAGTCAGCGCCGGCGATAGTGATGGTTCATGGCGGCCCGGGAGGACAGGCGAGAGTAGGGTATTCGTCGGATGTCCAGTACTTTGTCAATCACGGTTATGTTGTTATTGATGTCAACAATCGCGGAAGTTCCGGTTATGGCAAAACCTTCTTCAAAGCCGACGATATGAGACATGGCGAGGACGATCTGGCTGACTGCGTTTACGCGAAGCATTTCCTGGCCACAACCGGTTATGTGGATACCAGCCGGGTGGCAATCATGGGCGGCAGCTACGGCGGGTATATGGTTCTTGCCGCACTGGCGTTCCAGCCGGAAGCATTTGCGGCCGGAGTGGATTACTTTGGAATTTCCAACTGGGTGAGAACACTTGAGAGTATTCCGCCGTACTGGGAGGCCTTTAGGGAGGCGCTCTATGTTGAGATGGGTAACCCATCGGTTGACGGAGATTATCTGCTCAGCATATCGCCGCTCTTTCACGCAGACAAGATCAGGCGGCCGCTCATGGTTTTACAGGGAGCCAACGATCCGCGGGTGATACAGCCGGAGTCCGACGATATTGTCGAGGCAGTCAAAAATAACGGTGTTCCGGTGGAGTATCTTGTATTCGAGGACGAGGGACATGGCTTCTTGAAGAAGGAAAACCGGATCGAAGCATCGAAGGCGGCCTTAACGTTTCTCGATACCTACCTCAAGGGACAGGCTGAAGACGCGGCTCAATAGTACGAGCGCGTCTTACCTTTTTCGATGGTTTTCAGGCGGGGAATTCTTAGAATGCCCCGCCTGAATTTGTTTCGAGGGTCGGTACTGGCCGGGGTCCAAAGAGGGGTAGGCGCGGTTAGCGTGTCTTGCGGCTCTCCCCTCGTTTATTCCAAGTCTCGTGACGGAAGCTGACCAGTTTTCCGGTCCCGGTTCGGCTGACAGTCAGCTGTTTCCGAGTGGTTAGGCCCCGCGATATTAATCAGTTGTTATTTAGCACATTGACTTCGTAATATGTAAAGATATTCACGGACATTTTCACAGGGAGTTGGTTTATGGTGTGTGGTCAAACCAAACGGCTAATCGGACAATCTGCGTCATTCATGAGCCGGTTGCTTCCGATGGTTCTCGTGCTGCTTGTGCCATCAATCGTGGTTGACGCGGCGCCCGAAAATGTTGCGACATTTTCGATTGTGGCGCATGACTCGGCGACAGGGGAACTTGGCGTCGCGGTGGCGTCGCGTTTCTTTACCGTCGGCAATGTCGTACCGTGGGCTAAAGCCGGTGTCGGGGCGATAGCGACCCAGGCCTATGCCAACACGAGTTTTGGCTGGCGGGGATTGGAGCTGCTCGAGCAGGGGCTTACCCCGGAAGAAGTAAAAGCGGTCCTTTTGAGAAATGATGACAATCCCGGCAGGCGTCAGTTCGGAATTGTATCAGCCGATGGTAAGGCTGCTTCTTATACCGGTGACGGCTGCAGCGCGTGGGCGGGAGGACGTTCCGGCCCGCATTATGCCGTACAGGGAAATATCCTTGCCGGTGGCGCTGTCGTCGAGGCTATGGAGCAGGCTTTTCTAAACACAACAGGGACAGTCGCGGAACGGCTCTATGCCGCTCTGTTGGCAGGTGAGGCGAACGGTGGAGACTCCAGAGGAAAGCAATCAGCGGCGCTGCTTGTCGTGAAAGAGGCTACCGGGTATGGCGGTTACACCGACCGGGCCATAGACATCAGGGTCGATGATCACGAGGAGCCGTTTGTTGAGCTGGGACGCATTCTGAAGATTGCCCAGATGAATTATGCCTGGAACGAGGCATGGACTCTCTTCACCCAAGCAAGATATGAGGAAGCTCTGCCTCCAATGGAGCGCACCGCAGAACTTGCTCCGGACTATGGCGAGGTTTTTTATGACCTGGCCTGTATTCGTCTGGCGGTGGGGAATGCCGACGGCGCAATTTCGGCGTTGAGAAAGGCCCTCGAATTGAATCCAAAGCTGGCTGCTCAGGCCGGCAACGATGATGATCTGGCGGCACTTAGAGATACACCGGAGTTCAAGGAGTTGACGGGTGGACAATAGGCGTTGCTGTGGCAGCGCCCAGCCCTGAATGCCTCGACCTGCGTCATGGTTGACACGGTCTGCGATGGCTCCGCAAATTGTGCGAGTTGTGGCAGCGCGATTGGAATTCCTGCTGCCGATTGAAGCGAAAAACTTGTTGCTAAGGGGTGAAAACCGCCGTAATTTTGTGTTGTCAGAAGTAGATTCAGCAGTATTTTTTTGACCTGGTTGTGTGTTTTACCGCTTTTCCGTTTTTTGTTTCTAAGACAGTCCGGAGAGGGAGCTGCAGCGAGATAAAAGGACTACACCGTTTTAGTGATTAAAAGAGAGGGATGGTATTCTATGTCGGATAATCAAAAGCCAAGCATCAAGTCGATCATTTTGTATGGTATAGCGATAATCGTGGTTGCGTTTGTGGGCGTGCTGGCCGGCAACTGGTTTGTCTCCTGGCGACAGGAACGTCAATGGGCCGAGCAGGAAGCTTACGCGGAGGCTAACAGAAGTTTGCTCAGGATCAACGAGCCGTTTCCGACTGAGCAATTGTACGACCTGGATGGCAATGCAATCTCAACTGAGCAACTTATCGCTGGAAAACCGCTCTTGATTCTGTTCATCGCCCCCGGATGTGAGCCGTGTAAGAACGCGCTGGATGTGTGGACGCCAGAGATTGCGGGGATATCTGACAGAGCAACAGTCATCGGCATCGCCGCCGGTGATGTGGATGATGTCGCGGCTTACAAAGCGAAACTCGGACTGCAATTCCCTATCTATTGCGATGTGGATTATCTGTTTCCGCAACAATATGACATTATTAATTTCCCGAGCATTGTCGGGGTTACGTCCGACGGTCTGGTGGGGTTCGTGAAGCACGGGTATCGGGGGGATTTCTCCCTCGACGATGCTTACGATCTTTTTAGTCAATCCGAGTAGGAGAGACAAGATTGTTTATCTGCCATCGCATCAGACGGCGGCGGTATATATGGAACTCCACTGTTTTTTAACCCAACGAGAGGAGGTGAACGACAGCATGAAGAAAGTATTCAGCCTGATAGTTTTAGTGGTATTCACGATTTCATTCGTGGCCGCTATATTTGTTAGCGATGCCGGCGCAATCCCACCGGATACGTACGAATGTATCGACGGGAAGCTGTGGGTCTGCACGTGGGACTATGTAGGAGGTGTCAACTCCTCAAAATTGATATACAACTGTCATTGGGCGGGGCCGTGCTAAACAATTCACTCCCATTAAAGTTGTGATAGATTCAACCGACGCCGCAGGTTCGCGGTGTCGGTTCCTTAAATTAATATTTGCAGGAGATTATCGTTGTGCTAAGAGGATTTTGCTTGACACTATTTTTGGTACTTGCCGTTTCCTTTGCGGTTGGCGCTTTGGTCTCCGACGTTTCCGCATCAGAGCAAACCTGCTGGATTACTTGTATCGACGGTGTGCTTTGGAAGTGCTGCGAGGTACCTCGTGGTCCATACGTGGTGCTGCTGAGGTGTCGTGCAATTGTTCCGACTACTCCATGTTAAGGATTCTTTGATTCTCTGCCGCGAAGCTCGCGTGTTTGGCGAGCTTCTCTCATCTGGCCGCTAGTCTGTTCGCCCGTGGCGTCCTTCATTTTTGGTGCTATGATTAGCGTTCGCAAGACAAAAAGCGAAGCGATGCGACCACGAGTGTGTCGGCGGGCATCTATTGTAACGCTACACGTATGTGAAAATCAAGAATGGTTCATAACCTGAAAGGTCTCTATAGGATTGCCGGGAATTCAGAAAAAGGGGACTTAGCCTCTGTTTTAGGTTGTAATATGTCTGATATTCTCGTATTTAGTCATGAGGGGGATGCCGTGATACAACCGAGACTACGGGAAACGGCAAAACGGTGAACGATGTTCGTTTCGGTGCCAGTTGACAATGATGGAACCTCCGGGCTCCTGATTTGCTTGCGCTGAACAAGCAATTTATAAACTGAAAGATGGAGGTTCGAATGAGTCAGGTAAAAAGTGGCGACAAAATCAAAGTCCACTACACCGGTAAGCTCGAAGATGGGAGTGTCTTTGATACATCGAAAGAGCGTGGTCCGTTCGAATTTACGGTCGGCGCCGGCAATGTAATCCCCGGATTCGACACCGGTGTCATGGGAATGGAAGCGGGCCAGTCAAAGACAATCACCATCCCGGCCGAAGAGGCGTATGGTCCCCGTCGCAAAGAACTCGTGGCCGAGGTCAATAAAGAAGTATTTCCGGAGGGGTTAGAACCGGCTATCGGTCAGCAGTACCAGATGGAACATGCCAGCGGTGAACCAATCAATGTTGTTGTTGCAAAGATAGAGGGAGACACGGTGACGCTGGATGCGAACCATCCTCTGGCCGGGAAAACCCTCATTTTCGATATCGAGCTGGTTGCTATCGGATGAGCAAAGCGGCGTGGCATTAGTATCACGTAACGCGGGAAAGTAGTGTAAACGCGAGCATTGGTTTTGGAGGGTGAAGGTTTATGCCGGGCTATTTTCAGAACAATTCGGGACGGTCACGGGCGCTTGCCGCGAGTTTTGCGGTGGGCGCTGTTTCATTTGTCGTCTACTGGTTGACAGCGTATCGGACCATTGCATGGTGGGATAACGCCGAATACACAGCGGTGGCTGTGAGTCTCGGCGTGGCGCATCCTCCCGGCTCTTTGCTTCTGACGATCCTCGGCTGGCTGGTCACCAGAATCCAGTGGGGCATCTCTGATACATTCGTGCTCAGTCTGACAGCGGCGGCAATTGCATCGGCTACTGTGGGGCTGGTATTTTGGGTTGGCCGGGGCGCCGTGCGCGCACTGACGACATCGGAGCAAAATCTCCAGGTAACTGTCTCCATCTTGGCCGCGTTTAGCATGGCTTTTGCGGCCACATTTTGGAGCTATGCGACACGATTTTCGCCTTATATCCTTACAGCTCTAATGACGGCGCTCATTTTTTGGGCGATGCTCAAGTGGTGGGACAGGGCCGAGGGAGCGGGCGGATTGAGGTGGCTTTTTGTCATATCGCTGCTGTTCGGGTTGGATTTCAGCGTTCACCGCACGAACCTGATTCTGCTCCCGGCACTCGCCGCGTGGGTGATATTTCGCCGTCCGCGTACCTTGATCTCAGGAAAAGCGTGGCTCTACGGTTTGAGTGGCCTCGCCGCAGGGCTCATTGTCCATTTTCTGATTATTCCCATAGCGGCGGCTAACCCGATCATTAATGGAAACGACCCGAGCACACTGACGCGATTCTGGGAGTATGTGAGTCTCAAGCAATACGGCGGCGGGTTTCTCGTTAATCTGTTCCCGCGAAAGTCGTCTTTCTGGTCCAATCAATTGGTTGATTATCTCAAGGCGTTCTCTGAGAATTTCTTTTTTGTGGACGGACAATTTAGCGCGGTTGGTCTTGTCCCCGGGCTACTCGGTTTGGCCGGACTGGTCTCGCTCTGGAGAATGGGATGGAAACTTGGCGCCGGCATGCTTGTGATGTTCCTTTGCGCCAGTCTTCTGATGGTCTTTTACCTGAATATGCCGGCGGATTTTTTCCGTGATTTCGCCCGGCACTACCTGCCATCATTCGTCATCTTCGGCGTTTTTGTCGTTTACGGGGCGGCGAGCCTGACTCTGTCTCTTTCGAGGAAGAGAAATGTAGTCAGGTGGCCTTTGACAGCCATATTGGTATTGCTTATCGGAGCATCGTCGATCAATCAGCTTTGGAGTCGATATGCCTTGATGAATAATTCCTATAACAGGATAGCCGATGAGAGCGCCCGAAACTACCTCAAGGGACTTGAGCCGAATGCTGTCCTGATTACATCGGGGGATGCCGACACATGGCTTCCGCTGTGTGTTCAGATCGCTGATGGGTATCGCAAGGATGTTACCGTCTGCAATGTACACCTTCTAAATACATCATGGTTCGTACGAACTCTTCTTGAGCGTGAGCCGGATTTTCCGATTAGTCTTGGCGAGGCTCAACTGGCAGCCTTGAGGCCGATTGTCTGGCAGGATTCGACCGTGTTGATTCCACCGAAAGAGGGGACTGACAGTCTGAGAGTGCTGGTTGAGGCGACGATGTACGGAGACCACAGGATTTTGATGGTGAGCGAGCAACTCCTGCTTGAGATTATCAGGGAGAATAAATGGGAGCGACCGATATATTTCACTTTTCCGCCCCGGTGGTTGGAACCTCATGTCAGATGTGAGGGGATAGTGTCCAGACTTCTGCCGGCTCAGCAGGCGATTATCGACAGAGATATTCTCAGGCGGAATCTATTCGAAACTTATGGTTACGCCGGGTACGAAGATGAGTCGATACCTCTGGAGCAGCCGGCGATGTCAGTAGCGTTGAATCTGATGAGGGCGTTCGTTATGCTGGCCATGGAAGATATAAGTTCAGGCGACGTTGAGGCGTATCGCACGACTCTTCAAAAGATGGAAGAGATATTACCGGAGAGCCGCATAGAGCGTCCGAATCACGTGAAAGCCTTCTTGCAGCAACTCGAGGGCGCCGCCCGCCCGGACAGCAATAGTGATGCAAGATGAACCGTCACGGGAAACGCGGACGCACGGGTCCAGTATCGCTTTTTGAGCGCTATGATTTGCCCTTGACAAAATGACAGTTCGTGTCGATATTAATAATGTGAGTTCCGCTTAATGGGAACGTGGTTAATACAAAAGTAATCGTTCCCGCCGCGAAAAGTGGCAATCAGAGTAGGAGCTTGCGCAACATATTACAAGGTTTTTGTAAAGCCCCCCTGAGCCAGCTCGGGGGGGTCAAATTTTGGGGGCCACTCTGCGTGAAAAGACTGATTTACTACGCTGTCTGCCTGGTCTTAGTCGCTGTCGGGGCTGTACTTGCGGCGATCGAAATTGAGACGCTGTTGATTAATCGGGAGGTCACCAGTTGGCCCACTACAACCGGTATAGTAGTAGAGGCTAAAGTCGTTGGCGAGCGGGCGATCAGACCCCGGATTGTCTACCAGTACCGGGTGGATAGTGTTATTTATCAGGGCGAGTCCAGTCTGAACGCTCCTATGTTCGGTGGCAAACGCAAGAAGTATGATGTTGCGCAAGAACTTGTTAGACAATATGATGTCGGACACCACGTAACAGTGCACTTCAACCCGGATTCCGTAAGTCAGTCGGTTATCGCGCCGGTGATAACGTGGGCTATATACGGTCGGTTGGCTTTTGGAGTTACTATATGTATGCTCGGGCTGGCAGGGATGGTTGGTCCGATCAGGAGAATTGTATCGGGTTAATGAGTGGGGTTATTAGTAATTTGCCTGGCAGATGCGTATTTATTTGGGAAACAAAAACAGTATGGGGGCGTTTGAGCTTTGGTGTAGCTGGTGACGTCTTGACGTACCGGCGCTAAAGTATTATAATGAGAGGCCGATTTAAGGAAAGCCGAATGGCGAAAGTCGGTCTTTTGGCGGACGTAGCCTGCCTGCCAAAAAAATGCGCCTGACGCGAAAAAATTGTAAAAAATTGTCTTGACTTTAATTATGCGGGCGCATATACTTGGTTTCTGCCAATTATTATGGCAGTATTTTTTTCGCAAATTTTGTTCTTTGAAAACTAAATAGCCATACGAAGACAAGAGTATTTTTACTCTTTGAAATGTCGCGGGTCTTGGATCTTTTTGAGATCTTGAGACAATTTATAATCAGTAATAAATCTGAATGTCGCGTTCCGATGTGAGGTTCAGAGCATCAAAATCTAGTAAATAGAATTTTATAATATTTACGGAGAGTTTGATCCTGGCTCAGAACGAACGCTGGCGGCGTGCTTAATACATGCAAGTCGTACGAGAAAGCTCGGCTTCGGTTGGGCGAGTAAAGTGGCGAACGGGTGAGTAACACGTGGATAATCTACCCTCAAATCTGGGATAATTCTCTGAAAGGAGTTGTAATACCGGATAATACCATTTAACGGCATCGTTTTTTGGTCAAAGGCGGGGCAACCTGTCGTTTGAGGATGAGTCCGCGTCCCATTAGCTTGTTGGTGAGGTAACGGCTCACCAAGGCTCCGATGGGTAGCCGGCCTGAGAGGGTGATCGGCCACACTGGGACTGAGATACGGCCCAGACTCCTACGGGAGGCAGCAGTAGGGAATATTGCGCAATGGACGCAAGTCTGACGCAGCAACGCCGCGTGGGTGATGAAGCTTCTTGGAGTGTAAAACCCTGTCAGTGGGGAAGAACCGTATGGGGAGTAACTGCCCTATACCTGACGGTACCCGCAGAGGAAGTCCCGGCTAACTCCGTGCCAGCAGCCGCGGTAATACGGGGGGGACAAGCGTTGTTCGGATTTACTGGGCGTAAAGGGCGCGTAGGCGGACTTTCAAGTCGGGTGTGAAAACCGGCGGCTCAACTGCCGGCCTGCATTCGATACTGTTGGTCTTGAGTACATGAGAGGAAAGCGGAATTCCAGGTGTAGCGGTGAAATGCGTAGATATCTGGAAGAACACCAGTAGCGAAGGCGGCTTTCTGGCGTGATACTGACGCTGAAGCGCGAAGGCTAGGGGAGCAAACAGGATTAGATACCCTGGTAGTCCTAGCGGTAAACGATGGGTACTAGGTGTCGGAGGTATTGACCCCTTCGGTGCCGCAGCAAACGCATTAAGTACCCCGCCTGGGGAGTACGGTCGCAAGATTGAAACTCAAAGGAATTGACGGGGGCCCGCACAAGCGGTGGAGTATGTGGTTTAATTCGAGGCAACGCGAAGAACCTTACCTGGGTTTGACATGCTTGAGCCAGCCGGTGAAAGCCGGTTTTCCCTTCGGGGACTCTTGCACAGGTGCTGCATGGCTGTCGTCAGCTCGTGCCGTGAGGTGTTGGGTTAAGTCCCGCAACGAGCGCAACCCTTGTCCATAGTTGCCATCAGGTTATGCTGGGGACTCTATGGAGACTGCCGGTGATAAGCTGGAGGAAGGTGGGGATGACGTCAAGTCCTCATGGCCCTTACACCCAGGGCTACACACGTACTACAATGGTCGGTACAGAAGGTTGCAAGACCGCGAGGTGGAGCTAATCCTAAAAACCGGCCTCAGTTCAGATTGGAGTCTGCAACTCGACTCCATGAAGGTGGAATCGCTAGTAATCGCTGATCAGCAGGCAGCGGTGAATACGTTCCCGGGCCTTGTACACACCGCCCGTCAAGCCACGGAAGTTGGGAGCACCCGAAGTCGCTTGCCTAACCGCAAGGAGGGCGGCGCCGAAGGTGATACTGACGACTGGGGCTAAGTCGTAACAAGGTAGCCGTAGCGGAAGCTGTGGCTGGATCACCTCCTTTCTAAGGAGCACGGTGTTGCTTATGCTCGCCACCGCGAGCGTAAACATCGAGGTCAACCGCGATATCTTATCGAGTTTAATACTCTGTCTTCGTCGGCTATTTGAATTTATAAGATTTAGCCGTCTTATTAGGCGGGTGACCGAGACTACGGGCCTATAGCTCAGTTGGTTAGAGCGCGCGCCTGATAAGCGCGAGGTCGGTGGTTCAACTCCACCTAGGCCCATTTGGATGATTTCGGGGATGTAGCTCAGTTGGGAGAGCGGTGGCTTTGCAAGCCACAGGTCACCGGTTCGATCCCGGTCATCTCCAAAATTGGCAACAAGAATCTTATTGATAATAATAGATTGGCCGCCCGGCGGCCGCTGTTCTTTGACAACTTCATAGTGTTTTTTTGTCTGATACAAGTGTGTATCTTCCAATAGGCTGTATAACAGTTTATTGAATGTATGCTCTCAAGTAGGTTTTAATCAAAACTGAAGGTTTTGTAAAAACTTCGGTTAAGCTACTAAGGGCATACGGTGGATGCCTTGGCACAGGTAGGCGAGGAAGGACGTGGCTAACTGCGATAAGCTCCGTTTAGTTGTAAACAAACTTTGAGACGGAGATGTCCGAATGGGGCAACCCGGCTGGAGTAATATCCAGTCATCCCGCACTGAATACATAGGTGCGGGAAGCGAACGCGGAGAACTGAAACATCTAAGTACCCGCAGGAAAAGAAAACAATAGTGATCCCCTTAGTAGCGGCGAGCGAAACGGGAATAGCCTAAACCGATTTGTACGTTAAAGCCTGTCGGCGTTGTGC